>SEBM01000131.1 GCA_004296145.1 Flavobacterium sp. | reverse complement strand
GCAGTTTTATTCCCACATTTTCATATGAATACAATCGATTTTCTTTTGATCAGGAAGGCCTAAATTCTAAAGAAGATAACTTTAATTTTAGATTGGGTTTGAGTTATTTTTATAATTTTATCATCAACGAAAAATTCTATATTGCGCCTAATTTTACGCCATCAATAGGCATTCGTTTTTCTAAAGATAATTCAATAGATGACAATGTAAAGACTATTGATAAAAACACCTATTTTACAAGATTTTTAGAAGGCGGTATTAAAGTGGGCTACAATTCTAATAATATTCTTTTTGGTACGGGCTTTAATTTTAACGTAAACTGGTACAATGAAGACAGTAATAACCATGTAGAAAACGACAAGATTTATGGATTGCTTTATTTTGGATATCGCTTTGATGCACCAAAAATTATTGCAAAACCAATAGAAAAAACTGAAGAAAAATTAAAATTATAAAGTGAATATGAACTTAGAAACATTTTACGAATATTGTCTTTCAAAAAAAGGAGTTACAGAACATTTTCCTTTTGATGAAGATACGCTGGTTTTTAAAGTCGGAGGAAAAATGTTTGCATTGTCTTCTTTATCGCAATGGGAAAAGAACGAACAATCGGCCAATTTAAAATGTGATCCTGACCGTGCTGAGGAATTAAGAGCCGAATATGACGAGATAAAACCAGGCTATCATATGAGTAAAGTGCATTGGAATACGATTGCTTTAAACGGAAATCTGTCTCTTAAAATGGTCAAAGAATTGATCGATCATTCGTATGAATTGGTTTTCAAAAGTTTGACAAAGAAAATTCAGAATGAAATTATTGACCCGAAGTAAAAATTTTACCGAACAGGCGGAGCAATTAAAAAATTAGGCATTACATTTGCAACGTCAGTAAAAAAAACTTAGCTGCTCAACAGCTTAGAAACTTAGCAACTTTATAAAAAATGAAAGAACAATTTAAAAAGTTTTTAAACGAAGAACAAGATCCTAAAGCGATTGAAAAAATCACTTCAAAACTCAACGATTTATTGATGAAAGGTGAAGAGGTTGGTTATATTGCTGTTCAGAAAAAACCGGCAATTACTGTTTTTCCAGATAGTATCGTTTTAACAAACAAAAGAATCATTATTTGTCAACCTAAAAACTTAGGTCTTTCAATGGATTTTACAGATTATACCTGGGATAATGTTGCAGGAGCTTTTGTAAAAGAAAATATTTTAGGTTCAGAATTTTCATTTAATACCAATACAGATTTATCAATTTCGATTGATTACATTCCGAAAATCCAGGCTAGAAAAATTTACACTTATGCCAAAGAACAATTAGATTTAATAAAAAATCCTGTTACAACAGCAACTCCAATAGTTGAAGAAGTACAAGCAGAAGAAATTGAAGAAGACGAAGTTGAAGAAATAGAGACAGAAGAAATCACCAATTATGCTGAAATTCTTCCTGCTGCTCCAGTTTACGAAACTTACGAGCAAATTCCTCCTCAGGCTCCTGCTCCAACCGGAGATCGTAAATTGAGCGAATTATCTAAAGAAGAGCTTTTTGATAAATTACAGAATTACAAAAAGTTGTTGGATAACGGTTTGATCATGCAAGGTGAATACGATGCATTCAAAAAAGAAATATTGAGTTATATGTAATCTTAGTACTTAGTTTCAAAGTCCTTAGTCCTAAGTTTTCTTAACTTAAATAAAAAAAGCCAGAATAGTAATTTTTACTGTTTCTGGCTTTTTTATTGTCTAAATTTCTACTCCAACTAAGAACTAAGGACTCTCAGACTAATGACTAAGAACTTTTACAACGTCGCCTTCTGCTTTTCTACAAAACTATTCGATTGAAGTTCTAATAGTTCCTTTGCGTTTTTTCTTTGCAGATCATAAAGGCTTTTATCTTCTGAAATATCAGCGTAAACTCTGTCGTGCATTTCTGCACTTGTTTTTTTCAATAACTCGCGTTGGTATTTGTTTTGTTCCAAAGTGGCTTTCATTGCGGTTTCAGCTTCTTCTTGTTTGAAATCAAATTCACCTTTTGGAGCTAGTAATTTAGCAATAATTGGAGAAGTTTCTATTGCCAAAAACAATAACATAATGAAAAATGATGGTAACCACGGCAATTTATTTAACGCATTTATACGCGCCATTAATCCGTCAAAACCTTCTATAATAGGCTGTGTCTGCGAAACTTTTTTGTCAAGATCGGCTTGCAGTTGTTTTCCTGTTTTTTCTTTTTCTGCAATTTTAGCTTCGTTAGTCGTTTTTAGAGTTTCAAATTCTTTTAGAGAAGCGTCATGTTTTTCTCTTTTTTCTTTATAAACAGGACCTTTTCCGAGTTTTTTAGTTCCCGCAGTTCCTTCAGCTTCTGTAATATAAGTAGAATATAAAGCATTTACTTCTTTTTCTTTCTTTACAATATCTGCTTTTAAAGCCGCAATCTCAGCTTTGTTTTTATCTAAATCTGATTTGAAATAATTGCCAACTTGCTTTTTATTGGCCAATTCCATTTCATTTTTTTCTTTTAATAAAACCGTATTGATTTCTTTTTCGAAAATTTTAATTTCAAGTGGTTTCGAAATTACAATTGCAATAATAATCGCCAAAGCAATACGTGGAGTCGCCTGCAGGAATTCATCCATAAAACTATCTCTTTTCTTGATTGTCGAGACAATAAAACGGTCAAGATTAAAGATTAATAAACTCCATACAAAACCAAAAATTAAAGCCGGATAAATAGAGTCAAAAACAGTAAAAAGCGCATAAGTACTGGCAAGAAAAGCCATAACTGCGGTGAAGAAAACGGTGGCGCCAATACCAACATATTTGGTTTGTTCACCTTCTGAACAGCCTTCGAGGAGATCTCTGTCTGCACCCGAACATAGGATAAAAAATTGTTTTAACATGATTGATGATTTTTGATTGTGATTGATACGGCAAATTTAGCGCCAAATTTTTGATTCTCACGCAAATAGTTGATTTGTTTTTATTTACAGTTTAAGAAACCCTATGTCGCGAATGTTATTTTAATATTAATGATTTTCCTTTTTCTGTTACCAATCATAACACTATGTTAATTTTTTTTGAAGCGTTTAATAATATTCAGGCTTTAGCTTCGCAAAAATTAAAACACTCACAATGAAAAAATTCTTCCTATTAACAACATTCTTACTATTAACCGTCGCTGGTTTTGCCCAAAAAGCGATCATATCCGGAAAGATATTAGACGCTGATGACAAACTGCCTTTGCCTGGAGCAATGATTCAGATTACAGGCGAAAAAAAATATACCGTATCTGATTATAATGGTCGTTTTGAACTTCTTAATATTAATGAAGGTACGTATCAGGTTGAAGTAAAATATATTGGATATACTTCTTTAACACAAGAAATTAAAGTAGAACAAGGGAAAAATAATGTAATTGATTTTGCACTTAAAACTTCTGGAACTGAGCTAAACGAAGTTGTAGTTGGAGACATCTTAAAAGGTCAGGCCAAAGCATTAAATCAGCAAAAAAATAATAAAAATATAGGTAACGTAATTTCGTCTGACCAGATGGGACGTTTTCCTGATGCCAATGTTGGAGACGCCCTAAAACGTGTTCCTGGTATTACTATGCAAAATGACCAGGGTGAAGCCCGAAATATTATTATCAGAGGTTTGTCTCCGTCATTAAACTCTGTGACTTTAAATGGTGACAGAATTCCGTCTGCTGAAGGAGATAACAGAAACGTACAAATGGACTTAATTCCTTCTGATATGATTTCTACCATTGAAGTTAACAAAACACTTACATCAGATATGGATGCTGATGCGATTGGAGGTTCTGTAAACTTAATTACAAGAGCAACTCCAAACGGAGAAAGAATTTCTGCAACGCTTGCAGGAGGCTATTTGCCAATTCGTGACCATGCTTCATACACTGCTGGTTTGGTTTACGGTAATCGTTTCCTTGACAACAAATTTGGAGTTGTTGTAAGCGGATCTTATAATAATGTAGATTATGGTTCTGACAATATTGAAAACGAATGGGTAAAAGATGATTTCGGAAATGATTTTATACAAGCTGCTGAAGTTAGAAAATATGATGTACAACGTATCCGTCGCAGTGGTTCTGTAGCTTTTGATTATAAATTTAACGAAAATAATACCATTTTTGCCAACGCAATCTACAACTGGAGAGACGATAGAGAAAACCGTTTCAGAACAACTTATGATGATATTGAGCCGCTTTATAATGGTGAAGAAATTATTGGTTTTGAAGGTCGTGCAAAACGTCAGACAAAAGGTGGTCTGGATAGCAGCAGAAATAAAAACAGAAGATTAGAAGATCAGCGTGTGCAGAATTATTCTATTCGCGGAGAGCATTTAATCAACTCAAAATTAGATTTAGACTGGTCTGCAAATTATGCTAAAGCCAGAGAATATCGTCCGGGAGAGCGCTATATTGAATACCGTCAAAAAGGATTGGATGTTTTTGAAAACTTAACAGATCCAAGATTTCCTTTGGTTACAACTGCCGGAGAAGCTCTTGATCAATTCGAATTTGATTCGGTTACAGAAAACACAGATGATACAAGCGAAAGCGAATTTGGTGCAAAAGTAAATATCCGTTTTCCATTCACTATTATTCCATCAGAAAAAGGAAGATTGAGAACAGGTCTTAGACTTCGTTTAAAAGAGAAAGACAGAAACAATGTTTTCTATTCTTATAGTCCATTAAACAGCGGAATGGATTTATTATCTGAAGTTCCGACAAGTTATTATGACGGAACAGATTTCAATCCGGGAAGTAAATATGTTCCTGGAGCTTTTGCATCGGCAGGATTTTTAGGAAGTTTAGATTTAAACAATGCTTCATTATTTGAAAAAGAAGCAGATCCTGCAGAATTTTTAGCTGTGAATTATAATGCTAAAGAAAGTATTTATGCGGCTTACGTAAGATGGGATCAGGATTTTAATGATAAATTATCTATGGTTTTAGGTTTCCGTGTTGAAAATACGCACATCGATTATACAGGAAACAGAGTTTTAGACGAGGAAGAATTGGAAAGTAAAATCAACAATACAAACTCGTATACAAATGTATTGCCAAGCATCTCTTTTCAATACAATGCTACAAAAGATTTAGTTTTGAGAGCGGCTGCTACAACTGCTTTGGCAAGACCAAACTATTATGCATTAGCACCTTATGTAAATAATATTGCTGCCGATAAAGAAATTACAGCCGGAAATCCTGGTCTTGATGTAACCTATTCTTATAACTATGATTTCATGGTTGAGAATTATTTCAAATCTGTTGGTTTGATTTCGGGAGGTGTTTTCTATAAAAAATTAAATGATTTCATTTATAACTATAGTGATAATCAATATACAACTGAAAAATTTGCAAATGATTTTCCAAATCAGGTAAACCCGGTTCCGGTTGGAGAAAACTGGTCATTTGTACAATCAAGAAACGGAGACAATGTTGATGTTTACGGATTTGAAGTAGCATTCCAGCGTCAGTTAGATTTCTTGCCAGGTAAATTTTTGAAAGGTTTTGGTATTTACTTAAACTATACGTACACAAAATCGAAAGCAAAAGGTATTGCTGACGAGGATGGAAACGAAAGAAATGATATCAGTCTTCCGGGAACTACACCTCATATGTTTAACGGATCTTTGTCTTGGGAAAACAAACGTTTTTCTGCGAGAGTTTCTACGAACTTTACTTCTGATTATTTAGATGAATTAGGTTCTGAATCTTATAAAGACAGTTATTATGACAAACAATTTTTCTTAGATGCAAACGCTTCTTATAAAATTACGCCAAAACTTCGCTTTTTTGCTGAAGCAAATAACTTAACAAATCAGCCTTTGCGTTACTACCAGGGAATTGAAGCACACACAAAACAAGCTGAATATTATCAGGCACGTTATAATTTCGGATTGAAATTAGACTTGTAAAAACACATTTTCAAAATTCTTATATTAGACAGGGTTTATCGCTCTGTCTAATTGTATTTAAATAAAAACATAATGAAAAATAACTCTATTATTGCTTTTTTACTTTTAAGCCTTTCTTTTACAGCTTGTAAAGATGATAAATTAGCTCCAGTTGCACCAAACGCCGTAAAACCAACAACTGTTACCGAAGCTTTGCCTCACGATACAGATGATCCTGCTATCTGGATAAATCCGATTGAATATTCTCAAAGTATAATTATTGGAACTGATAAAGATACTGACGGTGCTTTATATGCTTTTGATTTGAATGGAAAAATCCTTAAAAAATCAATTGTTTTAAAAAGACCAAACAATGTTGATATCGCTTACGGATTACTAATTGACGGCAAAAAAGTAGATATTGCTGTTACTACTGAACGTGAAACTAATAAAATCAGAATCTTTAGTTTACCGAATTTGGAACCAATTGATAATGGCGGAATTCCGGTTTTTGAAGGTGAAGAATTGCGTGACCCAATGGGAATTGCTTTATACACACGCCCAAGCGACAAAAAGATTTTTGCTATTGTAGGAAGAAAATCAGGACCAACAGGAAGCTATTTATGGCAATATGAACTTTCTGGTTCGGGAAAAAATGCTGTTGGAAAAGTAGTTAGAAAATTTGGTGCTTACAGCGGTAAAAAAGAGATCGAAGCGATTGCTGTAGATAACGAACTAGGAACAATTTTATATTGCGACGAACAATTCGGAATCAGAAAATACAATGCTGATCCGGCTTTAAACGATAATAAAGAATTAGCTCTTTTCGGAAAAACAGGTTTCAAAGCTGATAATGAAGGAATCGCAATCTACAAAAAAACAGATTCTACAGGTTATATTTTAGTATCTAATCAGCAGGCAAATTCTTTCATGGTTTATCCAAGAGAAGGTGCAAAAGGAAATGCAAACAATTATCCTTTATTAGCAGAAATTCCAACGTCTACAGTAGAATGCGACGGCGCAGATGTTACAAACATAAACTTAGGACCAAAATACAAAAACGGTCTTTTCGTAGCCATGAGCAACGGAATGACGTTCCATTACTACACTTGGGATTTGATGCAAAAACGTATCGACGAGGCTAAGAAGTAAAGTTTTCAGTCTCAGTCTCAGTCGCAGTTCACAGTCACTGAAAACTGAAAACTGAGACTGAGACTGAGACTGAGACTGTAAACTGACACTGAGACTGTAAACCAAAAAAAAAGCTGTTCATAACGAACAGCTTTTTTAGTTTGAATCAATAATTCCTTTTATTCTGTAATCGGTGCTCCGGCCAAAATTTCGGCATTGGCAAACTCTTCAAATTTGGCGAAATTAGCTTTAAATTTCTGAGCCAATTCTACTGCTTTTGTATCGTATAAATCTTTGTCTTCCCAAGTATTTCTAGGATTTAAAATTTCGCTAGGAACATTTGGACAAGATTGTGGTTTTGCAATTCCAAATACGGCGTGATTTTCAAATTCTACATTATCCAGTTCACCGTTTAATGCAGCAGTAATCATTGCGCGCGTATATTTTAGTTTCATACGGCTTCCTGTTCCGTATGCTCCGCCTGTCCATCCTGTATTGATCAGCCAAACTTTTACACCTGCATCTTTCATTTTTTTAGTCAGCATTTCAGCATAACGTGTTGGGTGCAAAGGCATAAATGGCGCTCCAAAACAAGCAGAGAAGTTTGGCTGTGGTTCTGTAACTCCCGCTTCTGTTCCCGCAACTTTAGCTGTGTATCCTGAGATAAAATGGTAAGCAGCCTGACCCGGAGTCAGTTTTGAGATTGGAGGCAAAATTCCGAAAGAATCTGCCGTTAAAAAGAATATATTTTTTGGATTGTGCCCGATAGAACCCGGCTGAATATTATCAATATGTGTTATTGGGTAACTTACACGTGTATTTTGAGTGATAGAAACATCATCATAATCAACTTCGTTTGTTCCCGGTTTGAAAACTACATTTTCTAAAAGTGCTCCTTTTTTAATAGCTCTGAAAATGTCGGGTTCGTTTTCTTCTGTTAAATTAATAACTTTAGCGTAGCATCCTCCTTCAAAGTTAAAAACAGTGTTTTCGCTTGTCCATCCGTGTTCATCGTCACCGATTAATTTACGTGCCGGATCTGCAGACAAAGTTGTTTTTCCAGTTCCTGATAATCCGAAGAAAATTGCAGTATCTCCAGCCTCACCAACGTTTGCGCTACAGTGCATTGGAAGTGTGTTTTCAAAAACCGGTAAAATGAAATTAAGAGCAGAGAAAATTCCTTTTTTCATTTCTCCTGTATAACCTGTACCACCAATAAGAGCGATTTTTTTAGTAAAATCAAGAATAGCAAAATTAGACTGACGTGTTCCATCTACAGCAGGATCTGCCATAAAACTTGGCGCACAAACTACTGTCCATTCCGGAGTAAAGTTTGCAAGCTCTGATTCTTCAGGGCGAAGAAACATATTGTAGCAAAACAAATTAGACCATGCAGTTTCTGTTACCACACGAACATTTAATCTGTAATTTTTATCAGAACATACATAAGAATCTCTTACAAATACTTCTTTGCCAGATAAAAATGCCGTTACCTTATTATATAATTTATCAAAAGCTTCAGATGAGAATGGGATATTTACATTTCCCCACCAAACTTTATCTTCTGTAATACTGTCTTTTACAATAAAACGATCCTGAGGAGAACGTCCTGTAAATTCCCCAGTGTTAATCGCCAATGCTCCTGTAGCGTTTTCAACACCCTGACCTGACTGCAAAGTGATCGCATGCAATTCATCTGCCGATAATTGATAATGAATTGTTGCATTTTCAATTCCTAATTCTTTTAACGAAATCGATTGCGAGAAAAGTGTGTTAGCGTCCATAAATTTGTCGTTGTGTATGTTTTTGTTTTTTTAATCATTAACATATTTTGCTTTGATTTTTAAACAGTTACATTTAAAAATTGAGAATTGTTATATTT
>SEBM01000694.1 GCA_004296145.1 Flavobacterium sp. | reverse complement strand
GATTAAGATAATAGTTCTGGTCATATTATTTTGTTGAATGAACCTTGCTGCTACAGTTTTAGCCTTTATAATAAATTCATACCAAATCTTTTTTTTTTATTTCTTTACTTCCTTTACGGCATCTTTGGGATTTTCTTATCATTAGTAAGCCGCTACTGCAACCTTGCAGTGGATAGGGCACGTCTGGCACCTAGGGCGAAAATCGAATTATTGCTCCATTAAATTACTGCTCATTACTATTTTTCTTATTTCCTTTTCAAAATAGTAATGAAGGCTTTCATCATCACTATACTGGTTTTCCAATACAATCAGATCCACATTTATTTCAGGAAAATAAATTTTAAGTGATACAAAGCCCAGCCCTTTTCCCGGATGACCTATATATTTGAGGGGCGTTTTGTCACTGATGTAAACGCCGTAGCCATATCCGATTTTTTCCTTGCCAAAAGCTTCGTGCTGTGCAGTAATAGTATAATTGGTCATCAGTTTGTAGGTCGTTGGTTTTAAGATTGCTCCATTATGAAGTTTTGTATCCCATCTATTTAAGTCTTCTAAATTTGAAACAATTCCTCCGGCCGGAATGAACCCGACCCAATCTTCTCTCTGAATAGGATGTGCTCTCAATTTAAATATATTGTTTGAGCTTGTATAGCCATTGACCAGTCTGTTTTGCATTTTATTTTCTTCATAGCAAAAACTATTGTTCATATCCAGTTCTTTAAACAAATCATTTGCGGCAGCAACATATTTTTTACCGGTTACTTGCTCAATGATATTTCCAAGCAGGGTGTATGCGACCACATTGTATAAGAAGTCTGTTCCGGGTTTAAAACTCAACGGTTTGTCAATTGCTGTTATTCCTGACGAAAAGTTGAGCAGCTGGTGCACGGTTACCGAGTCTGCCCAGGCTTGTTTTATTTCTGGCAGATATTTTTTTATCGGACTTTGAAGATCTATTTTCCCTTTGTCTGCTTCCCTTAAAATTAAGACGGCCGTAATTTGTTTACTGTTTGACTGAATCCGGAACTTGTCTTTAATTGCCAGCGGTATTTTGTTTTCGAAATCTGAATAACCGAAAGCCTTTGAATATTTTGTCTTACCATTTTGGGTGATCAGGATAACACCATTAAAACTTCTTGGACTTGTTGTTTGTATCAAGCTGTCAATTTTAGCCGTATAATCGTCTTTTTGCTGACCATAACTATGGCAACAAATTAATAGTATAGAAAAAATAAGCGTTAAAAATCTAAATGGATTTGTAATGGACATTTTAATCATGCACGTTTTAAATTTGCAATAATGATTGAGCAGAAGTTATAGGATCTATTTGATAATGTGGCCGTTTATTTTCATATGCGACCAGTTATCATCCAGGCCCTGTCCTTTGATATAGCTTATTTGATGAGGATGGCCTTTTAGGTTTGGATGGTGGATCATGTCGAAAGAAAAAGTTATTTTTTTATCAGTCTTATCCATTATGGTAACTTGATAATCATTGGTAGTCTGGTCGTTAAGGGTGAAAAAGCGCTCTTTTACCTTGCCGTCAAATTTGGCGTGTATGTACTTTTTGGCTGGTTCTGAGGGCCAGGATTCAATCAATTGGTTGTGCTCATCAATCCTTAAGTAGGATGTAGCTGCTGCATCACCGCCGATTAGTGAATAAAATTTAAAATAGAGCTTGCCATCAATTGTCAGGGTATCTTGTATTTCTGTATAATTTTGTGCGTTCTTCTTCCAGTAATTTCCATCGGCAAAAAAGATTTAGAGGAATCATTGGTTTTATTGTTTGTGCAACCCACAAAAAACAACGGTATTAAGGGTAATTTAAGCAATAAATTTTTCATAGTTTTTTATTTATTTGTGAAATGATTTGATATGTCAGCGTAAATGTGGGATTGGGCGTAAAAATTGATAATTTATTTT
>SEBM01000693.1 GCA_004296145.1 Flavobacterium sp. | reverse complement strand
TCTTACGACCAATATAACCAATATGATATAGTTGAAATTAGTAAATAGTAGGCCTTTCAGTTTACAGTATACTGATTAAAACACAGCATAACCACTATACAAATTGATAATGAAAAATATATTTTTGATTTCTTTTATTCTCTTTTCAGTTCATGCATTTGCGCAAAAAAGTGCTGAAAGAAGTCAAATTGAGCCAATTTATATCGATCAGATAGACTCTGTTATGACAAAATCGTACGAAAGAGGTTTATTCAATGGAAATGTATTAGTTGCTAAAAACGATAAAATCATCTATCAAAAATCATTTGGATTTACTAATGAAACCAAACAAACTCTTTTAACTGATAAATCGATTTTTAACATTGGTTCTATTGCAAAGGAATTTAATGCAGTTTCCATAATGATGTTGGCAGAACGTGGTCTTCTTAATCTTGATGACAAGGTTTCGAAATTTAATTTAGGATTACCAAAATGGGCAGAGAAGGTTTCCATACGTCATCTGATTAATTATGCCAGCGGAATTCCTAAGATAGAGTCGGGGATGAATCCTGTAAGTGATGCAAACGCGTGGAAAGTTTTGAGAAGCAGTGATAGCTTATTGTTTGAACCGGGAACCAACTACAAGTACGATAATGGCAATGTATTCTTGCAAAGGAGAATCATTGAAAAGGTGAGTGGAATGTCATTTGAGGAATTTGTCATTAAGAATATCGTTAAACCATTGAAAATGACCAATTCGGTATTTGACCCAAAATTTGATTATAAAAACCGAACGTCTTGTTATGATATGGACAATGTTCGATGTCCGGAAATGAATTTTATTAGTGGTTGGCTTTGGGTAGATATCAATGATCTATATAAATGGATTGAAGCACTGAATTCTAATCGATTGATAACTAAAGAATCTTTTCAAACGCTGTTGAATAATCCATATGCAAAAGATGAAGGTGGCTCACTTGGTAGATATTATGAAAAGGAAGACTTACAAAGGCATAATGGCGTTTCTTATAAGTTTGAGTCCATTTTTTTAAATGATTTTAAGAATGATATCACAATAATTTTAGTTTCTAATAATCTAAATAGAGTTTGGGATTTAGGCCATATTATTCACAACTTGATGTTAGGAAAGGATTTTGAAATCCCTAAAAAATCTATTTATCAAGCTTTAAGAAAGGAAGCTCATAATGATGTAGATAAAGCGATTGAAACCTATCATTTAATTAAAAACGAGTCTATAAAGGAATACAGCTTTGAAAATCCAAGTGAACTAAATAGGTTAGGTTATGAGCTATTGCGAGATAAAAAGACAGAATCAGCCATTAAAATTTTTAGCTTAAATATTAAAAGCTTCCCAAGTTTACCAAATCCTTATGATAGTCGTGGTGAAGCCTATTTTGCTAAAACAGACTACTTGTTATCCAAAAATGATTATTTGAAGGTACTGGATTTAGATCCGACAAATCAAAATGCAAAAAATATGTTGCTGAAAATTGAAGAATTATTAAAAAAATAAACTGTATAAAGTAACCTACAAACCAAACAAATAGACAAATGAAAAAACTATTAATCGCAATGCTATTTGCAATCGTTTCAATCTCTGCCTCGGCACAAGAAAAAACGAAAAGTAACTCAAAGTGGAAAGAAACCAAAGATGGCGTTACTTACGAAATGGAAGCATCGATGACTGGCGTATCTACAAAAAATGTAGAAAAACCACACATCACTTTAAACTTTACTGGAGATATAAATGCCCTTAAAAAGGTTGCTTTTAAAGGCGAAGAGCTTTACGTAACGATTCCTGTTATTAAAGGAGGACAGAATATTAATGTACAGCCAGGGCTTTATACTTTAAAGCTTACGCACGAAAAATTGGGCGAGCAAGAGTTTGCTGTGGAGTTAAAAAAGAACGACTACAAAGAAATTGTA
>SEBM01000692.1 GCA_004296145.1 Flavobacterium sp. | reverse complement strand
TTGTTTACTTTTTGCTTTTTATGTTGAAAAAAAAGAGATGAATTTTAATATGCTAAAATGATAATATAAGCAATCTAAAGTGAAGTTTCACTGAACACGAAAACTTTTTAATTGGTATCCGAAGCAATTAATGTGAACGAGTATAAGTAAGTAGATTTATGTGTATTGAAATCAATTATTTATAATCTTACCAATTTCTCTAGATCATAATTTCAATTTAATGTGCTTGTACATTAAAGGGGTTGCAAAATGGCTCATTAAACACCACAGTTTTTATTCAGAAATCCAGAATAATACTTTTGGCTCAATTACTAATCTAAAACTATGATGAAAGACTCGCTCAATAATGAAATAAAGGATTGTTTGGACCAGTGATGAGTGAAATCGGCTTCAATGAAACCATAATCCAATGAGACTATTCTAAAGGAGAATGTTTTACTTGGATTTATTTGCTTAAATAAATAAAATTAATAAGAATTTTCTAATAAAACACAAACATATAAAATTTGGAATTTATATAATGATCGCTTTTTACAATTCTATTCTGGGAATAGTATAAGCATTATCGGATTTCCGTAAGATGTCTTGGAAACACTAATGATGTGTTTTGCCAAATCACGTGAATCAAAAATGCTAACTTGTCCTGACTATAAAGATAGCAGCATTCTTAACTACAAAAATATTTGGTTTTTTTTCGTCTTTCCTAAACATTCTCCTCCTATTACAAAAACTTACGAAACGTCGCAAAAATCTTTAACCCACCAATATATTGAATATAATCTTTCAAGTGTTACTAATTTCCAAACGAATAGTGAGATAAATGTTTTGAAACAACATTACTATAGTTGACATGCATCCACAAAATGAACGTGCCATCAAGTTTTCTATCAAAAAAAATAATCAAATACTTGAAGTAAAAATTATCTTAACAAGGCCACTGCTTATCTACTCAACATCATTGCAAAGAAGAAATAGATATCTAGAAAGTCCCTCTGAAATAAAATTATAAGATCACATATAAGGACCCAGACATTCAAAGAATGCTAATAAAGCTATCTAATATTGTCTTGATATGTGGAGGTTGTATGTTTCGTGTATTTGTTCGTCGATCCTTAACAAACGTAAAATTACGCTAGCAGGAACAGCCTCATCTACATCCCATTTCCAAAACAAATGATCTGGAACGTGCTCAAAATTTATTACTTGATTACCGGATCTTAATTTCCAATAATAAACCGTATTGGTGATAGCTTGCTTCTCCTCCAGATAAAACGTCTTTTTTTCAATATCATCAATTGTAACTTTATCAGTATCCGCAGACGAAAGTTTCATTTTTTGTTCGTGACGCTTCGCATGTATCCCTTTAGGAACGTACAAAGCTGCAATTAATGAAAGAGGTAATATAAGTATACCCAAGGCAATTAGTAAATATTTATTTTTCATTTGTAATGAATTAATCTATTATAAGCTGGCACAAATTTCGTAAGAATAGTATTGGATGGCAATAGCCTAAAAAGACTATCATTTCAACTGACTACCCTTTAATAGTTTCAGCTTGCAGTTGTAAACTTTCTTCCTTAGTTTTTGGGGATCGGGACAGGATATATCATGCTGCATGCGTTTATACTTTTGGTAGTGCAAACATTTTTATTTTTTTTCGAAACTTACGGCAATCTTTTGTCTAGGATGGATATTGCTTCAATTATGTTAAAATACTTATTTGTATAAACAGCAAAACTATTTTCAGCGATTTTGGATAATTGGTTTTCACCATCTTTTATCTTAATTTTATATGCTTATATTCTCACTGACTACTTTTAGCCATTGCTTGCTTGCGAGAAAATATGGTTATGGAAGAACCTAATGAAAAATCATCCACTATAATTGCGACACAGATACCGCTAGCAAATTGACATGGTATTATTG
>SEBM01000691.1 GCA_004296145.1 Flavobacterium sp. | reverse complement strand
GGATTAGATTGAGCTTATTATATAAATTGTCAAAAGGGCTTGAAAAAAAACCGAAAGAAAATGATGAATATATTGAAGGTATTAAATCCAGAATTAAATGAAAAAAATAATTATTTACTACGACAATTACTGTCCTAATTGCAATCGTTTTGTAGAAATCACTACAAGGTTTGACTGGCTAAATCTAATCACAAAAAAACAACTAAGAAATAAAGAACATATTAAAAACTCTAAGGGTATTAATACATTACTTGCCGAAAAACAAATGGCTTCTTTTGATGGAAAATGGTCTTATGGTTATCTCACATTATTTAAGATATTTCTTAGACTGCCTATATTATGGGTACTTATTCCATTTTTTTTTATTCTCTGGATCACAAAAATAGGTCAGTTTTTTTACATACAATTGGCAGTCAATAGACAAATTATACCATTACATTGCACAGAAGACAGTTGTGAATTAAAATAATTACATCAGTGCAATAATAACTATTAAAAATTTTTATGAGAATTTAACTAATAAAGCCTTTACAATTTAGTCTTCTGTTATCGTAATAGTTATATTTCTGATTCTGATCAAACAAAAATTTAGGATTATCTGCATATCGGCTGTAACTGCGTTGCAAACCATTTTGAAGATACGCATTCTGATCATTTGAAAAGGAAATGGGAGTAAGCAGCGAATTTTGGTAAGCTCTATTGAAAAGTCCGATTCTATTGGTGTTTGTTGCTTTATTTTCTTCATAATTAAAACCTGCATTCACATCAAATTTCAGTATTTTGGAATAAATTTTAGCTTTAAAAACATTTCCGATGTCAAATTGATCGATGAAATACATCTGATCTTTTTCCTGACCAAAATCTAAAGACAGACGAAACTGATCTGTGTAATCTCTTTTTATCGCTGCATTGATCGTCAGATGATTACTGTATCCAACTGTGGTTTTAAGAAGATTATTATCATAAATTTTTGCAGAACTTAATCCGTTTGAAAAATTGACTAATCTCCCATTTTGATCGTATTCATAAGCTTGATTATCAAATTCTAAAGTAGAAATATCCGGACCAAAACTGAACATTTCATCAGTTTCCGAACCTCTCCAAACCAAAGAACCATTTTGTGATCGTCCCTGAACATATCTGTTTTGAGTCTTGGGAATCTGGTTCTTACTTTTAACATCGACTGAAGTGCTGAAACTTCCATTGAAAGTCAGATATTTTTTCGGCTGAGTTTTAATTTTATAAAAAGAATCTTTCTGAAGTTTTAATTTTCTCACCGAAGAAAAATACCGGTCAGATTTCTTTGTGATGGAATCATAATTTTCTCCGATGCTGAATTGATCTTTTTCTTCAAAAATTGTAAGGCTGTCGTAATCTCTGCTGTAAATGCTCTTTACATCCTCGCTTTTAATTTCGCTTTCAAGAATAGATTTCAGTTCTCTCACTCTGGATACAACCTGAGTATTTTTCCCATTGTTCCAGACTAAGGTATCGTAGTTTTTTGCTGCAAGAATAGCAAAACCTTTTTCATCGGTCAGTTCATAAACTCCCGAATTTTTATTTAAAACTTTCAGGAAGTTCTGCGGTTTTTTGTTTTCATTAAAAAATTTCCCTGAGTAATAAAGCTGAGAATTTTGCGCAAAATAAAACTGAATCACAAAAAACAAAAGCAATATATAAATTTTCTTCATCTGTAATAATATTTCTAAAAATAGAGAAAAAAAAGAAATCTCCGAAGAAATTTCTTTTTGATAACATTTTACTTTTGAATTGTTTTATACGTTTCCAGTAATCTCACAAACTCAGATCTATAACCTGCATCATCATTTCCTTTTCCTTTCTTAGAAAGTTTTTCAATATCGGTGAGATTTTTATTTTTAATCAAATCTGAATTTCTTAAAACCAATCCAAACCAAGCAACCGAAGAAGCAAATTTAAAATC
>SEBM01000690.1 GCA_004296145.1 Flavobacterium sp. | reverse complement strand
GATTAGAATCAGATATTAGATAAAACTCATTTTTATAAAACAAGAATACACCTCGAATAGGAGTATCATAAGGAGGGTAAAATTTTTGCTTTATTGAAGTTAACGGAACTACTTTATTAAATAAGTCGGTTGCCGATTGAAATTGATGTTTCTCCAATAACCTAGTTTTTACGTCAATGTTGAATATTTTCTTATCAGATTTATCTCCATTCAATTTATCAACATAAAATATAGCGTCTCCTGTATCTATCCTTTTGTAAGAATAGGTTTGTAAACTGTCCTTTGACTTAATAATATAAAACTCACAGGTACCTTTTTTCACATAATAAAATACAGCATAAAATTTATAGTTGGAATTGTAAAGAAATCCCTCCTCACCCAATAACAAAAACATTCTTTTTGTTGAGTACTCCGAATTATACTTATAATCTTTTCGATTTTCAAGATCATTTTTAAAGGCTGAACTTTCAAGGTAGCCTTTACTTTCCTTAGTCTTTGATGGAACTTCTCTTTTACAACTTGATGCCATGAGGGCAAGGAGAAGCATTAGAATTTGCGCGCTATTTTTTAATTTCGTCATAACTATGTACGCTGTTTTTAGGGTCATAATACGATTACCTATTTTAATTTGTAACATCAACTAGACTATAGATAGATAAGTATTAATTCTTAGCATTGAACAGTCCTGACTAACTCAAAATATATTTTACCTCCATTCAACGCTGTTTGAGAAACGCTTTTAATTATTATTTCACAAATAAACATCGTCTGAAAAGTGAATCTATTTTGTTCATGACTGTTGGAGTAAGCTTATGGTCTGTAATAAAGTGATAATTATTGTTATAAAATAAATACAAGCAGCGGAGTGGTCCGCCATAGGATCCAAAATATTTGGGTTCAGGGGACACTACTGAAATTGCCTCCTTGAAGATTCCACAGGCAGATTTTATGTCTCTTTTTTCAACTAATTTAGTAGTTACTTCTAAATCGAATTGCTTTTTATATAACGTATCATCACTGAGCTTGTTAACATATAAAAAGTAATCTGCATCTACTACTCTTTTTCGAGATAATGAATATATACTGTCTTTTGATTTGAGAACGTAATAGTCAATTGAATTCAATCCACCATTCGGCATATACATAAAAACAGCATAAACATCATACTCAGAATTATAAAGAAACCCTTCTTCACCTAAAAGAGTAAACATTCTCTTTACAGAGTAATCTGCATTATATAATTCGTTCTGCCCATAATTTGAATCAACCTTTTCTGGCTTAAGATATTCTCTATAGGCTGAACTATTTAAATATCCTTTCGATTCCTCATTTCTTTGCTTGTATGTGCAACTATGCAGAGACAAAATGACCAATACTAATACAAAAACTGAATTATTTGATTTTATCAAATGTGTGAACGCTTTCATCATCATATTCTTTTGTTTGATTATAAATAGTTATTCCTGCAGGGCTTAAGATAAATAACGGCATATTGCTTCTTGGTGCCATATTGTAATCATTAGGCCAGGTAGGTTTTTTTAAATTGCCCATTTGCATTTCGGATGAATAACCTTGTAAACCTTCTGGGTAATAAGGGTGCTTATAATACCCAAAAACATGAGTATGTCCTAAACCGAAAAACACTCCCAAATCTACATTATTATCCTTATAGAACTTCTTAGCCTCACCAAAGGGATAATGCTCAGCTGATGCTTTATCTTTTATTATGTCTGGAACAGGAAGCTCTTTAAAAATTATTTCTTTCGTGTCAGTTACTTCTGCGTAAACCGCTAATTCTTTGCCGCTAGGATTTTTATCTTTATCGATTTTAGCTGACCTATTTGCCAAAGATTTAGCGCTTTTGACTGTATTAGCTCCCATAAATGCTATAGATCCGGCCCTGACAGTCTTAGCAACATCGTCTGCATCTTTTCCCTTGTAAACACCTGAAT
>SEBM01000130.1 GCA_004296145.1 Flavobacterium sp. | reverse complement strand
TTCGATTAGAGATGAAAGATTCGTAAAGAGAAGATGAAAAGTTGTTCAGGAATTGTATTTTATACAAACTATTTGTTACCTGAAATAAATTTATCACAAAGTTTGTCATTTTGACCAAAGGGAGAAATCACACGCGGGATTCCGTAATCTGAATCGCCATCTTTGTAGAATTTCTAGTGTGATTTCTCCCTTTGGTCGAAATGACAAACTATGTCGAGCTTCTTGTGAAGATTCCTCGTTCCTCGGAATGACAAGATTGAGTACAACCTTTGTTAAAGTTTAAACTTTGATAAAAATCTCATGAAGAAGAATCTACTCAACACTCTCAATCGTATAATGTGTCTTATTAATTTCAAATTTAAATCCAACTTTATTTCCCATTAAATGAGAACCAAGCGGTGACTGTGGCGAAAGCGCAATTACATTTATACCGTCAATTGTAATCTTAGGAAGCGCCACACTAACATATAAATAGATTCCGTTAGCTTTTACCAAACTTCCTGAAATAATATTTTCTGTTGTTTTTGAAGAATCAATTTTGTCTAAAATAGCTTTTTGGGTAATTGCTTCTTTTAGTTTATGGGTCAGTTTTTCCTGTTCGATATGCATCATCGATAAAGCCGTTTCATGTTTGTCTCCGGCAGAACCTTTTGCATCATTTTTAGAATCTTCAGTCAGATTGGTAATCATGTCCCTAAAAACATCGATTCTGTCCTGAACCATTTGTAAGTAATGTGAATGTATTTTTTGTTTGAATTCCATTTTTTTTTTAAGCGGCTAAGATTCTAAGCTACAAAGGTGCAAAGCTTTTTTCCGTGATACAAAAAAAATAGCCGTTAATTCTAAAATTAACGGCTTTAAATCTTAATAGCTTAGCAGCTTTGCAGCTTAGAAATTTAAAAATCGAATTTATAATTTGCTCCTCCTAAAACCTGGAATCCCTGTACAGGATAATTCAGCCATTTTTCGTAAGCCTGATTTCCTATGTTATTAAGCTTTAAGAAAAAAGTCAGACGATCACTGAATTTATATCCCAAATGCGCATTAGCATCAAAATAGCTTTTTAAATTAACAACAGTGGCACTTGGTGAGATATCTAAGTTCGTTTGCATGTCTTTACGTTCTCCTACATAAAAAACATTAAAGCCAGCATACCATTGTTTTGTGATATTAACATCAAGATTTGAGCTTAATTTCATTGTCGGTAAATTCCATGCTTCCTGTGGGCCGTCGTTTTTGTAGCTGTTAAAAGTTCCGTTGATTCCAAAACTAACATTTTCAGAAAAATCAGCTTTTAATTCTCCATAAAAACGTAACGTTCTAACGTCCTGATATACTACACCGAAAGAGTTTCCGTAAGCATAATTTTCGTTTGAAATATCTTCTGTATAATCATTGCTTTTAAACAATGCTTTGTCTTTTTCGTTTAAATAAGAACCTGTTAAATTATAACTGATATTGTTGGCCAACTTTCCTTTTAAACCTGCAAAAACATTATATTGAGTACTTGAAGGTCTCATATTTAATGTTGGCGATAAAAACGGATTTTCAGTCACAAAATCAGCATACGAATTTTGGTTTAATGCACCATTTACTCCAGTGTAAAAAATCATCAGGTCACCAACCAATTTGTAAGAAGCATTTACTTTTGGGTAAAAATAAAATTTGTTGCCGCTATTTTCAGAATCCAAACCATAATAAACTCCTGCACCCAATTCAAGAGTCCAGTCATTTTCAAGAATTACAAAACTTGGCTCTATTCCAAAATTCGTAAGACTATAATCTAAAGGCTGTAAATTATCAAACGCATAATTATGTTCAAAAGAACCACTAACGTGATCTACAATAATATTTGTATTTATAGACTGATCCATTACATCAACTTTGAAAGAAGGCTTAACATAAAAGCGATTTTCAGAAGAAGAAAAACTATCCGAAAAGTGTGTAAATCTTGTTGAGATTTTATTAAAGATTCCTTCCGTAAAATCAATATGTCCGCCCAAAGAAATGGTATTGTAAGAGTGATTCGGATTTATATTATTTACTAGATTAAAACGATCATCCAAAAGTAAAGTCGAACCAAAATCAGCAGGCAAACCGTACCAATTGTATATTTGATTCTGATAACCCAAATCTACAGCCCAGGACATGTCGCGGTTATTTTGTCCATAACCAATATTTAAAGCTGTATCATAAAATTCATCATTTAGTTCTACATCTTTAATTCCGCCCTGCGAAGAATGGTGGCGAAACATTCCGGAAAGATAATCGTTGTTTCCTAAATCCTGCGTTACAAATAATTCAGCGTTTAGAGTGGCATAATTTCCAATCCCGACAGTTGCGTAATTACTAAACAAACGTTCCTGTTTTGATTTCTCAACGCCTTCTGCCTTTCCTTTAGAAGGAGTAAAAGTCGAGGCAACCGGAACTGACAAAATACTATATTTAATCGTTTCTTTAGGCTGATTTCCTGAGTCGTCAAGCGAAGGCGTTTCTTTAACTTTAAAAGCATCAGAAACTGTTGGCGAATATGGTTTTACAACATTTACAGTTTCCGTTCCGATGCTTTCATCCTTTTTTACCTGTGCAAATGAAAGCTGAAAAACAAACAGCAAAATCAAAATGATAATCTTATTCTGGAAATTAATTTTCATATTTATTTTTTTTAAAGAGAAAAGAGGAAAGAATATAGAAAATAGACTTTGCTATATCGTGATTCTTTTACCTATACTCTTTGTTTTTATTCTATATTCTTAATCTTTATTCTATTCTCTATATTCTAAAATCTAAAATCTTAAATCTAAAATCTTAAATCTAAAATCACATCTATGCTTCCCACTCCCCTTTGGCGATAAATTGAGATTTTCCTCCAATTTGTATCGTAAACTTATTTTCTGTCATTGTTCCGTCAAAATAAATCTGCGACGGTCTGTTGATAAAATCGCCCTGATAATTTATCGTTTCGATTTTAGCTGAATGATATTTCAAAAGAAAGGCTTGTAAACATGTACTCGCGCTTCCTGTTGCTGCGTCTTCAACCAATTGATTGTGTTCTATACACAACATTCTGCTTATTATTTTTGAATCTTCCCAACAATAAAAGTATAATGCTCTGTGATTGGTTTTACAATTCTCAAGCAGCCATTCCTGCATATTGTCTTTATCCAAAACCAATGCTTCTAAAGCCGCTTTGTTTTTCAACGGAACCATTACAAATGCACTTCCGGTTGTTACTTCCTGAATTGGATATTGATCATCAAAATCAGTGCTTTTTAAATTACTAAATGAAGAGAAATCTTCTTTCTCATAAATATCCCAAAATTCTGGCTGCGCTGCTTTTAACCAAATCAATTCTTCTGTTTTATGAATCGGAATTTCCCCAATCGGAACCTGTAGTTTTATTGTTTTAGGTTCGTTTTTAAAAACCTTATTCATCAAAACCCAGGAAGTTCCAATTATCGGATGGCCTGCAAATTTCATTTCGCTTGCCGGCGTAAAAATTCTAATATCTGCACTATTGTTTTCAAAATCAAGCCTGGTAATAAAAGTACTTTCTGCAAAATTGATTTCTTTGGCAATCTTTTGCATTTCGTCTGAACTCAGATTTTCTGCTTCCAAAAAAACCGCTAATTGATTTCCGGCATATTTGTTTTCAGCAAAAACGTCAATTATATAAAAAGGTAAACCCATTGTTTTTTCTTCTAAATGTAAATTTTGTCCTTAGTAATTAGTCCTTAGTAATTAGTCCTTAGTTTCTAGTACTTAGCACTAAGGACTAAGGACTAACGACTAAGTACTCTTAACTCATGACTACTTATTAATCGATGAATTTGTTTTTGATTCTTCCATTTTAATCGCGCTCAATTCTCTTTTCGCTTCTTCCACTACATCCGGATAATCGGTAAAATTGTTTATCACGTTATCCAAAATATAAGTTGCCTGATAACTGTCTTTTAATCCGTAGAAGTTTTTCGCCATCAGAACCAAACTCTTCGCTCCGTAATATTTATAAGCTGAATAGTTTTTAGCTAGTTTCTGAACTGATACATTCGAAGCATCATATTTTCCTTCTTTGGTTTTAAAATAAGCATCATAATACAAGGCTTCTGCTGCTAATTCTCCTTTTGATGTTGCTGATAATTTAGCGTAAGCTGCTTTTGCTTTTTCTTCATCGCCGGTTTGCATTGCTGCACGTGCTACGATAATTTGCGCGTCTGCTTTTACGTTAGCATCTGCTTTCTGGTTTTGCAATACTTTATCAGCATAAACTACAGAATTGCTGTAATCTTTTTTGTCATAATAACATTTCATCAAATTGGCTTGTGCAAAGTTTTGATTCTGAGCAGAATCTGATTCTTCACTTAAGCGAACTAAAACAGGAACTGCTTTATCACAATCTTTTGCTTTTAGATAAATCTGTGCTAATTTGTTTAGTGATTGCTCTGTAAATTCATTTCTTGGCTGACCAGTTACATATTGATAATTGGTAACAGATTTTGTTTCTGAACCTTCTGCGTAATACAATTGTGCTAAATAATAATTGGCTTCAAGCGCATGAATTCCGGTCGGAAATTTGCTTATGTAACCTGAAAATCCTGTAATAGCAACTTTACTATTATTTTGACTGTATTGTTTAAAAGCACCTTCATAAGTATCGTTATCCAATTCTGCGTCTGTTACCGCCACAAAATCCAGAGTTCTTACCCAGCTTGCATATTCGTCTACTTTTCCTGAATCTACATAAATTAATCTTGCCGTAGAAACAGCTTCTAAAGCCTCAGGTGTTTTTGGGAATTCGGCTGCTACTTTTTTAAATTTAACTAATGCCTGCTCATCACGATCTGTGTTGTAGTAAATCAAACCTTGTTTTAAAATAGATCTCGAAGTAAACTCTCCGTTTTTATATTCAGCAATCAATTGATCGTACGTTTTTAAAGCCTGATCGTTTTTCTTCTGAGCAACATAAGTATTTCCTAATTCATATAAAGCATCGTCTCTGTAAGATGATTTTTTATACATCTGAAGGAAATTATTAAGCTCTTCTACCTTCTTGTCATTTTTAGACATAAATCCGTACGAAAGTGCTCTCTGATATTGTGCATAATCTGCATCAACTCCTTTTGCATCCATTGCTTTGGCATAAGCCTCCATTGCCTGGCTGTATTTTGCACTTACAAATCGGCAATCTCCCAAACGTAAATAAGAATCGTTTAAACGAACTTTATCTTCTTTTGAATTATCAATTTGTGCCTGAAAATAATTTCCTGCCTGATCGTATTCTTTTAATTTAAAATACGTGTAAGCAATATTATAATTGATGTTTTTATACTCATCTGTAGTTTTTGCTGCTGCCAGACCTACAAATTGTTTATAGCTAATTAACGCTGAATTAAAATCATCTGTAACATATTCTGATTCTGCTTTCCAGAAAGTGGCGCGTGCCGTAAACTCCGGATTTTTTTGTTCTTTGACAGCACTGTTGAACATTTTTAATGCTTCCGCATAATTGGAATCATTATATAATTCTAAACCTCTGTAAAAAAGTACTTTTTGATACGCTAATTTATTTTCCGGAGTTCTGTTTTTTTCCAGTAAAACCAAAGCTTCTTTGTAATTTTTAGTCGAAATATAAGAATCAACTAATAGTTTTTCTATTTCGGCCCTGCTTGAATTGTTTGGATATTTTTTTAAGAAATCAAGTAAAATTCCCGGAACGGTTTGATACGCATTTCCGATATCGTAACTTACTTTGGCATAATTTAAAGCCGCGTCTTCCTGAATTTGAGCATTAAAATCCATTTCAGAAGCGTTTTTAAAAGCATTCAGCGCTTCTTGTTTTTTACCTGTGTTTAGATAACTTAAACCCAAATGATAATAAGCATTTTGTGCTACGAAATCTTTTCCTTCGATAATTTTATTAAATTGAGAAATGGCTTTTTCGTAGTTTTTCTGTTCGTAATAAGCATATCCTAATTGGTAAAAATCGGTATTGCTCCATTTTCCTTTTTTACCTGCATATTGCTCTAAAAACGGAATCGCTTTGTCGTATTGTTTTAGGTTGAAATAACTTTCTCCGATAATTTTATTCAATTCCGATTTTTCAAGCTCATTTGATTTTGCCATTGCTTTTTGGCCTAAATCAATTGCTTTTTGAAAATTTCCCAGCTTAAAATTCATGTCAGCCTGATAATATGAAAGCTTCTCTTTGTATTTTTCTTCACCCGAAACTTCATCAAAATATTTGGTTGCTTCTTTATAATCGTCGCCTTCATAAGCCATAAATCCTAAATAATATTTGGCCTGAGCACCAAATTCAGGAGAATTTACCACTTTATTAAAATAAGTTGTTGCTTCTTTTTTCTTTTTGGCGTTAAAATAACTGTATCCTTTTTGGAAATTAAATTTATCCAAATCAGATTTGCTCATGTAGCTTTCATCCACTTTATCAAACCATTGCAAAGCTTTTGGGTAATTTCCCTGTTCGAAGAAAAAATGAGCAACTTCTATATAAGCCTGATTTTGTTTGGTACTTGTCGGATAATCTTCTACAAACTTTTCCATCAAAGCATCAGCATTTGACTGATTGGTTCTAATGGCGCAGTTTGCAATGTAGTAAGCGCAGTCTGACTTAACCTCTTCAGTAGTTGCGTTGTTTTTTACATATTCAAAGATATGTTGTGCCGAAGCGTATTGTTTGTCGTTATATAAAGCCAGTGCTTTGTCAAAATCCTTTAAATCGTAAGTATATATAGCTGATTTTTGTGCCGAAACTATGGTCGAAAAAAGGACAATTTGCAATAAAAAGAACCAGGAAAGTCTACGCATTTTAATTTTGTTTAGTATTCAAATTTATCATTTTATACCGTTTATAACGAAACGTTTCAAGCTTTTATTATGAACAAAACATTTAATAGTTGTTATTTTACAGCTTTCTGAGCCACAAATTATTGGTTCTCAAACTATCAAAACAAATATTTTAGTATCTTTAATTTAATCCTGTAAGCGCAAAAGTATTTTAAGCAAATTGAGATTTCTTAAATATGCCTGCATCCCTTATCAGGTTTCGTTTTTGTGATGTGTTTTTGGAAGATTTTCTTTAGAAATCATTGAAATTTATTTTGAATCCATCCGTTATCTTATTACTTTTACCATTCAAATCAATTTATTATGTCACAAACCGTACTATCTCTTAAGGAAGTCACTATATATCAAGAAGGAAGAAAAATTTTATCTCACATTAATTTAGATGTTCAACACGGTGAATTTATCTACATAATTGGAAAAACAGGTTCGGGAAAAAGTAGTTTTATGAAAACTCTTTACGCTGACTTACCTCTTACAGAAGGAGAAGGACATATTGTTGAGTTTGATTTGGCTACCATAAAAGAAAATGATATTCCGTTTTTGAGACGTAAAATCGGTATTGTGTTCCAGGATTTTAAACTTCTACCGGATCGTTCTGTAAAGGACAATATGCTTTTTGTACTAAGAGCTACAGGCTGGCATGAAAAAGATGCTATGGAGCATAAAATTGATGAAGTTCTGGACAAAGTCGGAATGAAAGATTTCGTAAACAAAATGCCTCACCAACTTTCTGGAGGGGAACAACAACGTGTTGCGATTGCAAGAGCGTTATTAAACGATCCTGAATTTATCCTTGCCGATGAGCCTACAGGAAATCTTGATCCGCAAACAAGTTCTGAAGTCCTTGAAGTTTTAAAAGCGATTAACGCTGCCGGAAAGACAATTATCATGGCAACGCACGATTATGCTTTATTGATGAAATTCCCATCTAAGACATTAAAATGTGAGGATGAAAGAATTTTTGAAGTGGTGCAACGCAGCGTGTAATGCTTTCTATTTTAATTCCGGTCTATAATTATGCTGTTTCTTCACTTGTCGAAATAGTATACAAGCAGGCTTTGGAGTGTAATATCCCTTTTGAAATTATTTGTCTGGATGATGCTTCTCAGTTTTTTTTGTCTGAAAATCAAAAGATAAATCAATTAAAAAATACCACATATTTTATCTTAGACAAAAATATCGGACGAAGTGCTATCCGAAATTTACTGGCTCGAAAAGCAGTTTATGAAAACCTGCTTTTTCTGGATGCTGATACAATTCCTGTTACTGGAAATTTTATTTCAAATTGTCCTCGTTTATATTAGACATTAAACCTTCACATTTAAACTGATATTTTAAGTAAATAAACTACCGCAAGTTTTAATAAAGCTTCTAATATACTCATATAAGCATATATGCTCATTTTCTCGTGTGCTATTACAGACGACATGTATGGAATACCTGTGAGATCCGTGATAAAAGTAACAACTGAGAATGTGAAAAGCCATTTAGCTACAGTCAGCCTACTTTCTGGAATGACTAAAAAATCATTAATAACCCAATTTCCGAATATCAATGCAGTAACTAAGACGATACCAGACAATATGACAAAGATAATTAGCATCATACTAAATACCCTTCTGTATTGCTTAAAGTCTCCACGCCCTAACTCGAAAGATAAAAACCGCTGTGTACCAGATATTAATGCGCCATTAAGAACTCCTAAAAAACTAACGATTCCTCCAACGACATTATATATTCCATAATCAACGATGCCTAGAACATTTAAGACAACTCTCACAGTGTACAATGCAACCCCCATTGTCAACAGCATCCTAAAATATAGCATTAGGGTATTTTTCGCAATGGTCTTGTTATTTGTCAAGGTTGATTGCTTTATAGTTATTATACCAATTAACAAATGCCGATTATCCAAATAATTGGAATGTTGCTTACACTAATTTAGAAAATTACGCGCTATTGCAACGTACTATTGGAACTGCAACTACCTATTCTTATTACCGTGGTATAGCAATGATCATGAATGCTTTTGTATTTCAGCGTATTGTTGATCTCTATGGCAGTGCACCTTATACAACAGCTTTAGCTACTAATGCACAGTTTTCTTACCCTTACGATTCTGGTAGTACGATTTATTCAAAATCAATAGCTAAAATCGACTCTGCTGTGACTATTATCAACACAGCATTAAACGCTACACCTAATACTGCTA
>SEBM01000129.1 GCA_004296145.1 Flavobacterium sp. | reverse complement strand
GGTTAATAAATATTTTAAGGGTCATGTTTTAAGGTTTAAAAAGCTTTTGTTTCGTTTACCATAATTATCTCTACCAGAACCCTGGCAGAGATAACTAAACAATCCGGTAACTTAAACTCTCAATTACTAATTCAAACCAAATTTTTATATCAGTTTCAGCAGACTTTTATAAACTGCTAATTCAACATCTGCATAGTCTTTTGTATTGCATTGTTCTATCAAAGCTTTTAAATCATCTGCTTTTAAAGTTGATTTGTTATCTAAAACAAGTAATAATTGTTCTGAAACGTCATTTAATTTTTTTGATAAAGGCAAAATTGGCTGTACTAACGGCGCATTTGCACTCAGATCATTCAAACCTTTATTGACAGTAATCCATTTGTTGAAAAATGAAGCTACTTTAGTTTTATTTTCAGGTGATTTATTAGCTAAATATTGTGTTACAGCTGCATCAAAGGCTAAAGCATCTTTTGCATCAGGCGTGCAGGCGTCTGCAAAAAGCGTAAACGGAGAATACATTTGATACTCTGTTCCGCCTTTGTTTCTCGTATATCCTTTTAAAGGTTCACAAACTTTAGAAAACTCTTCTAACGAACTTATATTTTGATTATTAGAAACATTTCTCAAAATCACATCTTTGTTGCGAATGTGGGTCAAACCAAGTTCTTCTAATCTAAAAGATATAACATCAAGACGCTTGCGCATGTTTGCAACATCTGTAACGGTTTCTGCAGACCAAAGTCTTTCTGCAATTGCAGCCGTTCTTGGCCAGACTCTCGAATCTATTGTTGCAGGTGTTGTAAGCTCTGTCCACATTGTAGCTTCTCCTCCCAAAATCCTTGCTTTTTCTTCCGCGGTAAGCGTTGCATCTTTTGGCATTGGATCATTAAGATAATGGCTTTCTACAGGGTACATCAAATCGATATAATAACCATTTGAAAGTACTGTTTTATAGCCTTTTTTTACCGCATCTACCAATGACTGACCGGCAATAACACCTTCATTTGGTCCTCTCCACGAATGGATAATTGCGTCTTTTGACATGTTTTTTGTCAAAATTTCTTCCCAGCCCATTAATTGTTTTCCGTGTTTCTTTAACATTGGAACCAGTTGCATGGTAAAATAAGTCTGCAACTCATGATTGGTTGCCAGATTGTGTTTCTTTTTAAATTCCTGAATTTTAGGATTTGCGTCCCAATCTTTCCCTTCGTTTTCATCTCCCCCGATATGAAAATAAGACCCGGGAAATAATGGGCACACTTCGTCAAAAAACTCGCTCAATAATTGATATGTTTTAGGATTTGAAGGATCTAATGTTGGCGAAAAAATACCCGCATTTCTTTCAACTCCATAGGTCGCAATTGCGGTTCCCTGAATATTTTTTTCTGAAGTTCCGCCAGTCAGCGTAATCACTTTACTTCCAATTTCAGGATAAGCTGTTAAAATGGCTGATCCGTGGCCGGGAACATCAATTTCCGGAACAATTAAAATACCACGCTCATCAGCATATTTAACGATATTTTTAATTTCTTCCTGAGTATAATACAATCCATCCGAAGCTAATTCTATTAATTTTGGATGTTTTTTCATTTCAATTCTCCATCCCTGATCATCTACCAAATGCCAGTGAAAAACGTTCATTTTTGTTGCTGCCAGTGCATCAATATTTCTTTTGATCACATCAACAGGCTGAAAATGTCTCGAAGCATCAATCATCAAACCTCTCCAGGTAAATCTTGGAAAATCTGAAATATTAGAAGTTGGAAAATAAAATGAATTATTAGTATTCTGCAACAT
Organism: Flavobacterium sp.; assembly: GCA_004296145.1. GTDB lineage: Bacteria > Bacteroidota > Bacteroidia > Flavobacteriales > Flavobacteriaceae > Flavobacterium. The sequence continues at coordinate 7,282 of SEBM01000129.1, read as the reverse complement.
TTGCAATAATGTTTCAAGCCCATGTAAAGCGCCCAAATCGCTGGTTGCATTTATTGTAATTTGATTTTGTTTAATATCTAAATGATAACTTTCGTCTTCATACAGACCGATTTTTCCGCTTTTTGTACAGTTGATTTGTAATTCAGCTGTTGGAAATTCGTTTAGTTTTGAAATAAAACCCTGTTCGAAAAAAATACCTGTTCTACCATCCAAACGACGTAAAAAACGGGTAACACCACCAAAAATCCTGGGATTGGGATTTCCGGTAATGTTTACTTTAAATTTTTTATTTAAAGTAAAATTTCCATCGTTTAAAACAACACTCTGAGGCCAAGGCATAAGATTTAACTGCTCTTTCTGAATTTGAGCACTAGATGTTACACCCGCTAATAGTAGGACAAATAAATATTTCATTTTAGTTTTTTTGAAAAGATGTTATCCGAAAACAACATTAATAAATTAGGTAAAAACAAAATTCAGACTGATTCTTATTGAACCTCACTAATCGCTAAAATCAATCTGAATTTGTGGTCGATTCGCTCTCACCCGAATCATTTTTTAAAAACAACTTTAATAATCAAAGCGTTTGAAGGCTTCAATAGCTTCATATTCAGCCAAACCTAAATCATCGTATAAGATGGCTGTATTTTTGTTACGGTCTTCTGCCCTAACCCAGAATTCTCTCGAGTCATTTCCCTGGAACATAACTCTGTCTTTCTGAGACTGGTGGTATAAGATCGCACTACGTTTTAATAATACTTCTGATGGACTTAACGGAACTGCCATGTCGATTTCATGAATATCCCACTCGTGCCATGCGCCTCTGTACAGCCATAACCAGCAATCATCCATGTACTTTTCTGGTTTTAATGCTGCCATTGCTGCAAAAATTGCATTTAGACAAACTTCATGTGTTCCGTGCGGATCAGCAAGATCTCCCGCTGCAAAAACTTGATGTGGTTTTATTTTGGCAATGATATCTTTTACGATTGCAATATCTTCTGGTCCTAAAGGATTTTTCTTTACCTGTCCTGTTTCATAAAAAGGAAGATCTAAGAAATGTGTGTTTTCATCTTTTAAACCAATATATCTTGTTGCCGCATAAGATTCTCTTCTTCTGATAAGTCCTTTTAATTTTCTTACTTCTAAAGAGTCTATTTGATTTTGTGATTTATTGTTTAAAAAATTAATTACAGATTTAAAATCAATACCTGCATTAGCACCAATAAAATCGCTGCCAACTTCTGCAAATTTTAATGCTTCGTCATCTGTAACGGCTATATTTCCGGAGGTTTGATATACAACATGTACATCGTGACCTTGTTTTATCAGTTTTGAAAAAGTTCCTCCCATAGAAATAACGTCATCATCTGGGTGTGGACTAAAAAGAATGACTCTTTTTTTAGCCGGATTGGCTCTTTCCGGACGGTGCGAATCATCTGTATTTGGTTTTCCGCCTGGCCATCCTGTAATCGTGTGTTGTAAAACGTTGAACATATTGATGTTCAAATCATAAGCTGAGCCTTCTTGTGCCAAAAGATCAGACATTCCGTTATTGTTGTAATCACGGTCTGTCAGTTTTAATATCGATTGTTTTGTTTTTTGGCATAACCAAACTATCGCTTTGCTTTTTAATTCTTGTGTCCAAATGCATTCTCCAACTAACCAAGGTGTTTTAAAACGAGTCAGTTCTACAGCTGCGGACTGATCTAAAACGAAAGTGGCATTTGGGTGGTTTTGTAAAAATGTTGCCGGAACTTCAGAGCTAATATCTCCCTGAACTGTCCTTTTGATAATGTCAGCTTTGTTCTGACCCCATGCCATTAATACAATTCTTTTTGATCTCATAATGGTAGAAACTCCCATGGTAATCGCTCTTTTTGGAACGTTGTCTATACCATTAAAATCTGATGAGGCATCTACTCTTGTAATGTGATCCAGTGTAATAATACGTGTACCGGAGTTGATGTGCGAACCCGGTTCGTTAAAACCTACGTGACCTGTACGTCCGATACCTAATAATTGAAAATCAAGTCCTCCTGCACTTTTGATATTCATTTCATAATCGATACAATATTGATTTAATTCATCAATAGAAACTGTACCGTCAGGAATATTAACATTATCAGGATTGATGTCAATATGATTAAAAAGATGCTGATGCATGAAATAATGATAGCTCTGATTGTTCTCTTTTGACATTGGATAATATTCATCCAGATTAAAAGTAATAACATTGCTAAAACTCAGGCCTTCTTCTCTGTGCATTCTAACTAGTTCTTCATAAACTTTTATAGGAGAAGAACCTGTTGCCAAACCTAATACACAAGATTTTCCTTTTTCTTGTTTAGATCTGATTAACTGAGCGATTTCCTGCGCAACAATTATGGAAGCCTCTGCAGAATTTTTGAAGATTTCATTATGGATTTTTTCAAATCTGGTCTCTTCAAATTTCCCTGCACTCTTATAGCTGATATCAGGTTTTATTTCTAAAGCACTTTTCATTTTTTTCTTTTTTGTAGTAATTACCCCTTTGGTTTTTGAAATGGTATAAGCAACGAATGTTACTTATACCATTTACTAACCAAACTTAAAATCTTATAACTCTTTGATATTTTTTAGAAATTTGGAGCAGTAGTATCCCACCAAGTTCTAGTTCCTCCATTATCAGGACCTCCAAGTTTGGCAATACCTGTTTTAAGACCGTCAGGATTTCCATCTTTTTCAGTCGAAACAAAATTTATTCTTCTTACTCCAAATTCTGCAGTAATCGCACCGCCACTTTGATTGTTTAGAATTGGTAACAATTTAGGATAACCCGTTCTTCGGTGTTCAGCCCAAGCTTCCATACCATCAGGGAAATTAGCAATCCATTTTTGAGTGATAATTTTTTGCAGTTTCACTTCGTTTGTTGCTGCAGGATCCCAGGCAACAGTCACTTTATTTACTGCCAAACCGCTATTAAAAGCAGCAACCGGATCTACATAATCTTTTGCCATTTTCACATTATCTGCAATGTAATCAGCTGCACCACCGGTAGAAAGTTGAGTAAATGAAGCAGTAATACCAGCTTTATAGAATGTTTCTGCATCACCTCCCATGTTCCAACCTCTTAAAGCTCCTTCCGCTCTTAAAAAGTAAACTTCTGCAGTATTTAACCAAACTACTTGTTTGTCTTCATCTATGATCTTACCAAAATTTGAAAATTTTAAGTGTAAGGATTTGTCTCCAAGAATTCCACCAGTACGGATTCCTTTATATTCGCCCGGAAATTGTTCAGATGTTTTAAAATAAACATTCATTCTAGGGTCATTGTATCCGCCCATGATAGACTCCATGTCAGCAGACATACGGCTGTCATTATAGTCATATGCAGCAACTCTAAGTGGATGTTGTGCTACATCTTTATTTACTATAAAACTATCTGCTGCAACTGTCATTACACCAAATTTTTGACTAATCGCTTTTTCAGCTTCTGATTTAGCTAATGCAGGATTTGCTTTTACAATGCGCATTGCAAGTCTTAATCTTAAAGAGTTCGCATATTTAACCCATTTTGTATAATCTCCTTTGTAAGTAGAACGGTCAGTATTTGTAAAAGAACTTGCTTCTGCGGCATCAATTCTTTTTGTTAATTCTCCAACCGCAAAATCTAAATCTTTAAACATTAAACCATATGCTTCTTCCTGAGAATCATATCCAATTGCGGCATCAGTAGTTCCTAATTTTGAGTACACAATTGGTCCCCAAGCATCTGCAGCTCTATGTAAAGTTTGTACTTTAATAATTGTAGCCAGAGCATAAAATTCGTCATATTTCCCTTTAGATTCTCTTTCAATTTTTAAGAAGTTTGCCATAACTTGTGCATAAGTAGCTTCCCAACCCCAAAGATTCCAGTTATCAGAAAGTGCGTATGAAAGATTGTTATTACCATCAAAACCTGGTGCTGTAGTATAACCTCCCCAAGTATTTCCAGATAAATCAATGGCAACCTGATATTTCCAACCCGGAGTATTTACCATTACATTTTCAAACATATTTTTGAATGGTCCTTTTATATGGTTAAAGTCCTGGGTTGTTTCTTCATAAGTAAAACCATCAGGATTACTATTAACCTCATCAAAATTATCTGTACAACCAACTAAGGCTAAAAGGCCAAAACAGATTAATGATTTTTTTATATTATTTGTTTTCATGATATTTTAAATTAGAAAGTTACATTTAAATTAAGACCAATACTTCTTGTTGATGGCAAACCATAAATATCAACTCCTTGTAACCCCTGACCTGAACTTAAAGCAATGTTTGGATCGAAAGGCGCGTCTTTATAAATAAAGAATAAATTTCTTGCTATTAATGATAATGTAGCGGTATTAACAAATGGAAGTGTTTTTTTATTGAAAGTATATCCAAGTGAAACTTCTCTTAAACTTACGTTTGTAGCATCATAAACATACTCAGCTGTAGCACCGTTAAGTCCGCCAACTGCTTCATAATATTTTTGAGCATCCATTGAAGTTACTTTTGTTCCGTCAGGTTTCACTGCATTTACTGCAACTCCTCCTGCATTTCTTGCATCACCACTTCTTTTTGATACTCCATACCAATCATTCATAGCTTCTGTAATACTCATTACATTTCCTCCAAAACGTCCATCAACTAAAATATTTGCTGTAAAAGAACCAAATTTGAATGTGTTTGACCAACCTAACATAAAGTCAGGATTTGCATTTCCAACTTCGTGAAAGTCAGCTTCAACTGCTAAATTTCCTTTGTCGTCTAAAACAATTTCACCTTTATCATTTCTCACAATACCTTTACCTTCAATAACTCCAAATGGTCTTCCTTCAGTTAAAGAATATCTGTAATTGATATTATTTACCGGAGTTAACGGAATTGATCCTCCTAATTCTGCTGGAATTTCTTTTACTTTATTTCTATTCTGAGAATAGTTTACTGTAGAATCCCAAGAAAATTTATCTCCTGCGATGATTTTTCCTGTAACCACAACCTCAAAACCTTGATTTGCAATACTACCGGCATTAATACCGTAAAAAGTATAACCATAAGGATTTGTTGCAGGCGCAGGAACCTGAATGTATTGGTTTTTAGTTTCTGAATTATAGTATGAAACCTCAAAACCTAATCTGTTGTTAAACATTCTCCATTCTGTACCAAATTCAAATTCTGATTTTAACTCAGGTTTTAATGATTCACCTGGTCTTGGTCCAACTGTAGGAGGAATTATTAAACCACCCTGAACAGTTGATTTTGGAGAAGTTACGAAAGCCGAAACATCATTACCGACTTCTGCATAAGTTCCTCTAACTTTTCCAAAATTAATCCATTCTGGTAAAGTTGTCATTTCGCTAATAAGAGCTGTTATCCCAACAGAAGGATAAAAGTAAGATCCTGTGTTTGTATTTACTAAGGTAGAAGACCAGTCATTACGTCCTGTAACATCTAAGTACAACATATTTTTATAACCAAAAGTAGCAGAACCAAATACAGACTGAACTTCTCTTGAAGAACCTGTACCCTGAAGACTTAAATTATCAATTCCAGTAGAGCTTGCAAAATTACCCAAAGTAAATAAGTTAGCGTTAACAAGTCCACCAGTAATACCTGAATCTAATGTAGTAAATTGGTTTGACAATGTATTATTGATACTTGCACCTACTATAGCATTAAAACTGAAGTTTTCATTGAAGTTCGTATTAATTTTAGCAATTAAGTCTCCATAACGTTGTGTACTTAAGTTTGCTACATTAATATATCTTCCGTTGATATTAGACAAAGAAGTATTTGTAGTAGCATAGATTTTTTTATCAAAATCATTTTCGATTCTGTTGTAACTATATCTTGCACCAATACTTAACCAATTGTTTGCTTTGTAGTCTAAAGCTATATTTCCGTTAAAGAAATTATCTTTATCAACAGATCTATTTCTATTGATTAACCAATAAGGGTTTTGTACATAAATATCAGATAATGAATAAAAATTTTGACCATTAAGATTTCTTGAAGGAATAAATGTTTCAAAATTATCTTTGTAATAATTGAAATCATTTGCTCTTTGGAATAAATATACTCCTGTCAGAGGATTTGAGTAAAGTCCGTTTACAGGTCTGTTATCGATAGTCTGACTTGTATATTTTGCATCAGCTGAAACAGTTAATTTATTATCAAAGAATTTCATTGTCTGACGAATTCCAAAATTGTTTTTCTTTAATCCGTTTCCTTCAATAACTCCAGAAGCAGTCGTATTAGCATAAGATAAACTTGTGTTAGAAATATCTGTTCCAGTAGTAAATGCTACAGAAGTAATTTGTGTAGCACCTGTATTAAAAAAGTCGTCAACAAAATCTTTTGAAGCTACTTTTCCTCCCCATGATTTTTGTGCATTAGCAGTTCCGTATTCATATTGGAATTTTGGCAATGAATGAACAGATTCAAAAGTTGTAACAGAAGAAACTGCTAAACCAGAAGCGTTTTCTTTACTCTTTTTAGAAGAAAGTAAAATAACACCATTTGCTCCCTGAGATCCGTATAATACAGAAGCTGCCGCACCTTTAAGTACAGTCATACCTTCGTAATCATCAGGATTAATTAAAGACACTACATCTCCCCCATCACGATTACCTCCGGCTGTACTACCAAAAGAATCATTTGACGCATTATTATTACCCTGTTGAGTTGAAGTACCATTATACAAAGGAATACCATCAATAACATAAAGAGGCTGACTGTTCATGATTGATGAGTTACCACGAATAACTACTTTAGTAGAACCTCCTGTACCTGAAGCACTCTTTGTTACGGCAACACCGGCAATTTTACCAGCAATTGTATTAATAACGTTTGCATCTTTAACACGAGTCAATTCTTCTCCTTTAAGCTCCTGAGCCGCATAAGTCAAAGATTTTCTTGTTTTCTTGATACCTAATGAAGTAACAACTACTTCATTTAAAGCATTAGATTTAGCCTGACCCATTTTCACATTAATTGTAGCATCATCCCCTACAACTATTGATTGTGTTTCAAGACCCACATAACTGAAAACTAATGTTTGCCCTTTTTGTGCTTCAATAGAATACAATCCGTCAAAATCGGTAGTAGAACCTTTTTGACCTCCTTGTACAGCAACAGATGCCCCTGGCAACGGCATCCCATCAGAATCTGTAATAATACCTTTGATGTTCTTTACCTGTGCAAGCGAAACCTGCGCCGTAAAAACAATCATAAAGATTACGAAAATTTTTTAGGGACACTTTCTGACGTC
>SEBM01000689.1 GCA_004296145.1 Flavobacterium sp. | reverse complement strand
GTTAAGGGCTTTTTTGAAAAAATATAATCAAAAAGTATTGTTTTATTTTTATACTGTTCACAAGACAACGTAATTAAATTTATAACTTTACGACACCAAATAACCTACAAAATGAAGATTTTAAAATATCTGTTTCTTTTATTATTGCTAAGCTTAGTTTCACTGACTGTTTTTGTTGCTACTCAAAAAGGTGTTTTCACTATTGAGAGAAGCAAAGTCATCAACTCGCCAAGAAGCACGGTTTATAACTATGTAAATGATTTAAGAAATTATGAAGATTTTGAATCCTGGGCTATTGATGATGCTTCTATGCAAATGTCATTTCCGAGCAAAACAATTGGAAACGGAGCCTCATTTTCATGGGAAGGTACTGAAGGAAAAGGAAATGCTGTAACTTTAAAAACAAAAGACGGCGAAAACATTCAGCAAAAAGTAAATTTTGACGGAACAGAAGCTGACGTAAACTGGACTTTTAAAGATACGCTTGCAGGTAAAACAAAAGTTACCTGGAAAGCTAAAGGAACAATGAGTTTTTGGTTTAAAATCTATACGGCATTAAATGGCGGATCGGATAATGTTATTGGGACTGTTTATGAAAAAAGTTTAGTAAATATTGATAAAAATTTAGATTACGAAACTAAAACATACACTGTTAAAGTTGACGGCGTTGTGAGAAAAACGGAGACACCTTATATCAAACAGACTTTTACAAGTGAAATTCAGAAAGTAAATAAAAATGCCCGTGTTGTAATTCCGAAGCTTATTAATTTCAGTAAAACAAATGGCCTGCATGCGAGCGGAAAACCTTTTATAATTTATCACACTTACGACACGACAACCGGTTTAGCCAAAGTCTCAATTTGCCTACCTATAAACAAAGAGATTTCTATAAGTGCCGGAAGTGATATTCTGGCCGGAAAATTAAATGGATTTGAAGGCGTAAAAACAACACTAACCGGTGATTATTCACATACTAGTGAAGCAATTACTAAAACCAAAGCTTTTATAAATAACGGAAAAATTATTCCGGAACTGGCTTGGTCACATCTTGAAATTCTGACTACAAGTAAGTTAGATGTAAAAAGTCCATCAAAATTAGTGACAGAAATTTATTTTCCTGTAAAATCTACAGAAGTTGTTGCTCCTGTTGCAACTACTCCGGTTTCTGTCCCACAAACGGGAGAAACTGAAACACCGCAACAACAAAATACCACTACTCCGGGAACAACTACTCCGGGAACAACAAAACCTGCAGTAAGTAAACCCGCAACTACCAAACCAGCGGCAACGAAACCTGCCGCAACAAAACCGACAACTCCTAAACCAACGGAAGAAGAACAATCAGAGTTCTAAAAAAAACGAAGGCACAGATTAAACCTTTTGTTTTAAATTCATTCTAACAAGATATAAATCATAAGGCTTGACAGACGAGAAGGAATTTATAGCACAATTATTAGATCCTAAAACGCAAAACACAGCGTTTCAAAAACTCTTGTCCGATTATCAAAAACCACTGTATTCTCATATTCGAAACATTGTTTTGAATCACGATGATGCAGATGATGTTTTGCAAAACACTTTTGTTAAGGTTTTTCAGTATTTAAAAAATTTTAAAGGAGAAAGCAAACTCTTTTCCTGGATGTACAGAATTGCAACCAATGAGGCTTTGACTTTTTTAAATCAGAAAGCAAAACTAAACGGAATAACATCTGAAGCTTTACAAAACAAAACTATTGACAATTTAAAAGCCGATGTATATTTTGACGGAGACGATATTCAGATAAAGCTCCAGAAAGCAATTGTAACATTGCCCGAAAAACAACAACTGGTGTTTAAGATGAAATATTTTGAGGAATTAAAATATGAAGAAATCGCAGAAATTCTGGGAACTTCTGTAGGCGCACTGAAAGCATCTTATCATCATGCGGTAAAAAAAATCGAATTATATGTTACATCAAAT
>SEBM01000128.1 GCA_004296145.1 Flavobacterium sp. | reverse complement strand
GTCATTACACCGTATGAATTGAATTTTTTATAGAATAATTCATCATCATATTCGTCAGTTGTATAATAATTATGAAGAACCGGATTGTATTTGTAAAATAAATCAGAATTCCAGAGGTCATTTTCAGTAATTTTTAAAGCAGTTTTTACAGTTTTAACATTGCCTTTCAAGCCAAATTTTTCCCAGTCGTTTTTGGAGATATATTCGGAGCCGATCTGAGCAAAACCGTAATTTACAAATAAGAAAACCAGAAGTAACGTTTTTATTCTATTCATAATAAGTAATTTCTTTGGTTACTAAAGTTTCTTGCTTGGTTGGTTTTTTTCCGTTTTCAGAAACGGTTGTTGAAATGTTTAATTTGATCCAGTTTCCATTGGCATCAAATTCGTATTTATAAATTCTTTTTTCCAAATAATTATTTTTGTTGATAATGGTTCTTTGGCTTATGAGACCATCTTTTAAAATTGCTGAATCGGTTTTACCTTTTTCGATCAGAACTTGTTTTGTTAGTACATCTTTTGCGTCGTAATTATAATTTGCTTTGTAAGCCAGAGTTTTATAAAAGCAAGTTTCTTCAATAAGATTTCCGTTAAGATCATATTTATAACTAAATTTAAGTGGCGTTTCTTTAGGCTCGATCATAAAAGTCAACAATTCTCCGTAACGCATTTCTTCAATAAGTCGGTTTTTGATATCGTATTTATAATAAGATCTGATTCCTGTTTTCTTTTTATCACGCTGGCTGCCATAAAAGGAATAGGCTATAGCTTCTGTTTTTTGGCCTGCTGTATTATATTTATAGGAGTAATAATCATTGAGATTTCCAGAAGAGTTTTCATCTTTTTTGCTTTCTTTTTCATCAGAAATTTTATCTTCTTTATCGTTAAAGGTTCTGATAAAATGATCATCAAATGAATTCGTATAAAATGACTTTTCAAGTTTTCCTTTGCTGTTGTAAATCAGACTATCACCTCCTATAGTATCCATCGGAAAATAAACGGGAGGATACAACTGTACTTTTTTTGTCAATCTTCCGGAGGTATTAAAAGTTTCATACAAACCGTAAATATTTGGATTTAAAAGCTTTTTGATATTTTGTTGCTTTGGTGTGTTTTCAATTGTAAAAAAGCAGGTTTTTAGAGTTTTTACTTTTCCTTTTAATCCTCTTTCTTTTAATAGTGTCTTTGTTTCGGACTTTTCAATTAAAAATTCCTGAATTACCTGCGAATGTAAATGACTGGTTACAAATAGAATTGTAAAACAAATCAGTTTTTGAAGTGAACGGTACGGTGGTATTTTTATCATCAATGGGCTATGATTTTTGGAGTTCAGATTTTTGTTGTGCGAAAGATAAAAAATCTCTTTTGCAAATAAGAGAGGTAAAGCTGAATCTTATTTTTTTATTTTTTAAAATGTTAAATTCGTAATAAAGAGCCAAAAAAATATTATCATCTTTAATTTTAAGATTGTTTAGGATAATGTAATTGCGAAAATGACTTATATTCGCAAGACTTAAACAAAATGATATGAAAAAAATAATTTTATTCTTGACCATGTGTCTGATGGCTTTTCCTGTAAAAGCTGATGAAGGAATGTGGTTTTTGATGTTTATCGAAAGATTGAACCATAGAGATATGGAAAAAATGGGACTGCAACTAACGGCAGAAGAAATTTACAGTATTAACCATCATAGTTTAAAAGATGCCATTGTGCAGTTTAACGGAGGTTGTACGGCAGAAATCGTTTCTAAAGACGGTTTGGTTCTAACCAATCACCATTGTGGTTACAATGCAATTGCAGAACTTTCTACCGCAGAACAAAATTATCTGAAAGATGGTTTTTGGGCAAAAGAAAGAAGCGCAGAGATGAAACCAAAATCGTTATATGTTCGTTTCTTTGTTCGTATGGATGATGTTTCTAAAAGGATTTTATCTAAGGTAAACGATCAAATGACTGAAACGGAAAGAAACAAAATCATTCAGCAGGAAATCAGTTTAATTGAGAATGAAAATAACGAAGGAGGAAAATATACAGTTTCTGTTCGTCCTTTCTTTCAGGGAAATGAATATTACTATTTTGTTTACCAGGATTATACAGACGTTCGTTTGGTAGGAACGCCACCGGAAAGTGTTGGTAAATTTGGAGGAGATACAGACAACTGGGAGTGGCCTCGTCAAACAGGAGATTTCTCTATGTTCAGAGTGTATGCGGATAAAGCAGGAAATCCTGCCACTTATTCTAAAGAAAATGTGCCTTTGCAGCCAAAACACTATTTGCCTGTAAGTATTAAAGGGGTAAAAGAAAATGATTTTGCTATGATTTTGGGTTATCCGGGAAGAACAAACCGTTGGATGCCAGCTGGCGGAATCGAGCAAAATATAAAATTTGCTTATCCTGCCTGGGTTGAAGGTGCAAAAACCGGAATGGACCAAATGAAAAAGTATATGGATAAAGATGCAACGGTACGTTTGAAATACGCATCTAAATATGCTTCGACAGCAAATTACTGGAAAAACCGTCAGGGAATGATAGATGCTTTGACAAAAGCAGGAACTGTTGATGCTAAAACAGAACAAGAAGATAAATTCTATGACTGGGCTAGTAAACCGGCTAATAAAGACAAGTATGAAAACGTGATCCCGACGATTAACGATTTTTACAGAGAAACAAACTTAAAGGCGCGTCACGATAATTATTTAACTCAGGTTATGCGTACTTCAAGCTACGCTACGGGACCAGCAAATTTAGGAAATGCATTAATCGCTTACTATAACGAAAATGATGCAAAAAAAGCAGAAATGTTACCTAAGATCAACACAATGATCGATAATATTTATGGTGATTTTTATGCTCCGCTGGAAAAAGATTTATTAACTGCTCAATTGAATTTATACGCTTCAAAAGCAGCTGAGTATGGTCTGGCACCACAAATCGCTAAAATGAAATCTGAAAATAATGGTGATTTTACTGCTGATGTAACAAAAGCTACCGAGGTAAGTTATTTTACTACTAAAGAAAAAATATTGGCATTTATGGCTGATCCAAAGCCATTGGCAATCGTACATGATCCATTGTATATTATTTCTAATGATTTGATGACTAAATTCCGTGCGAAAACAAATGATCAGTCTAAAGCAGATGATGGTTTTGCAATTGCTTACAGAAAATTAGTTGAAGGTTTAAGAGAATCTAAATTAAACTCTATTCAGTATCCTGATGCAAATTCTACTTTGAGATTGACTTACGGTAAAGTTCGTGCTTTGCCTACTGATCCACGTAATGATGCAAAAATCAATAACTATACTACAATGGAAAGTATGGTGAAAAAGTATAAAGCAGGTGATCAGGAATTTGATTTGCCAGCGCGTTTGTTAGAATTAAACAAAGCAAAAGATTTTGGTCAATATGCTGACAAAGCAGGATATATGCCGGTAAACTTCTTAACAGATAATGATATCACAGGTGGAAATTCTGGTTCACCGGTTCTTAACGGAAAAGGAGAATTAATCGGAATTGCTTTTGACGGAAACATTGAAGCAATGGCAGGAGACGTTATTTTTGATCCTAAATTGCAAAGAACTATCAACGTAGATATTCGTTATGTACTTTGGATTATTGATAAATACGCCGGAGCTAAAAATATTATTGACGAATTGACGATTACTAAATAATCTCAGTTTTCTTTATAAAAACAAACCCGACAGGTTTTAAAACCTGTCGGGTTTTTTATGTTTTAAACTTATGTCAGGCTGAGCGGAGCGAAGCCCTATTTTGATTTAATAAAATTTTGGGATTTGGGATTTAAAAATTGGAATTTAATTTACCGTCACTCGAATCCCTTTAGTATGACTTGTAAATTCCGGTGCATACATACTTTCGATAGTTGTAATTCCGTTTGAAAATTCGCCGCGGTTATTTACACGAATATCATATTCTATTACATAAGTTCCTTTGTTGATTTTATCAAAAAAGAAATGAGTTGCGGCATCTTTTGTACTCATATAAAATCCCAATCCATCTTTGTATTTGTATTCTGAAAGTACATTTACAGGTTCAAAACAAGATGCACGCATGTCTTTTAGATGCACATATTCCGTATCTTCTTTTGACGTAATAATTAATCTTACCGTTACTAAATCGCCAGTTTTTAAAGGGTTTTTTGAAGTGATTTTTTGCAATTCTTCTCCTTTTACGGTTTTAGTTTTCAAATACAATTCTTTAGAAACCGATAAAACTGCTCCTGAATTGGTTTTGATTTTATCAAGATCTTCAAAATACTGCCAGTAAACACCACCAAAGCCCGGAACTTTAGATTTGTTTTCAATACTTACAGAAGCCATTTCTTTTTTAACTTCATCTGCTTTCCAGTTTAGTTTGATGTAACCTGTTTCTGCTTCTTTTTCGTTTTCTGCTAATTTTTTCGTTACGATTTTTTCATCTCCCAATTTAATAACTGTATTATCTTTTACAGAAAGCCAGTCAGTTCCCTGCATCAATAAAGCATAAATAGCTTCAGTTGTCGATTTTGTCGTTGGCCAGTTTTTGGTTTGTTTGTTTTTTAACAACCAGACTTTCATGGCATCTACAGATTTAGTATCGTTATTTACTTCGGCGAAAGCCTCAATTAACAAAGCCTGAGTTTCTATCGGTGCCTGATACCAATACCAGCCCGATTTATTGGCAATCCAATACATTCCCCAATCTTCGTTTGTAGACGAAGTTTCTTTTAAACTTTCTATAATTGTTTTAGCAGATTCTTTTTCTCCAAAACGATTCAGTGTTAAAGCAGTTAATCCTTTTTCGTAAAGAGAATAATCCAGCCAAGCTTTTTTAGCAGTTTCCAAAAATAGTTTTGATGCCTTTTTTAGAGTGTCAGAAAGCGGATATTTATCTAAATAAAAACTTCTGGCATAAAAAGCGTGCAAGTCAGAATTTGGATTTAGCCAAATCAGTCGATCTGATTTTTTTAAGTTTTTAGTTCTTAGTGTATACGACTCCAATAGTTTTTGATCTAAATACGGAATTCCCTTTTTGACAATTTCATCAATTTTAGAAAGATCATCTTTCGATTTATCCAATTTGGCTAAATGCCCCAAACCGGCTAAAATATGTCTTGTCATGTATTCGTTTTCGTCACCGCCGTCAAACCACGCAAATCCACCGGATGATTTTTGTTTTTGTTTTAATTTTTGAAAAGTCGCTTCTTTCGAAGTTTTCATTTTTTCCAAATCAAACAAAAGAGCTAAACTTTTCTTCTTTTCGTCTTCACTTTTCGCATCATCCAGCCAAGGCGTTTCAGCAAGAATAAGCAATTTTAATTCTTCGTTTTCTTCTAATTTAGAATTCAGTTTTCCGTTTTTTCTCCAGTTTTCAAAAACCGTTGCAATTTTCGGATTGCTCGAAATAATTTCAGAAGCCAAAGTATTAGCATAATATCTCGCAAAAGTCTGTTCGGCACATTCATGTTCATATTCCATTAAATAAGGAAGTGACTGTATGGCAATCCACGTTGGATTTGATGTGTATTCTAATGTAAACTGATGATTTCTTAAAGTCGTTGAATTGTTGTTTTTAAGATTTTCAAAAGTGTATTCTTTCTTAGAATTTTCACGAACCCAAATCGGAATACTTTCTGTAACCAGCATATTGTTTGTCAAAACCGGAAGAATATTTTCTTCTCCATCTGAAAAGTTTCCGGCTTTTGCCAAAATTTTATATTGCACACCTTGCAAACCTTCAGGAATAGAAATCGTCCAGCTTGCCGTTGTATTTCCGAATGCATCGATTGTAAAGTTTTTGACGCTATTTACATTCATCATCTTCTCGTCAATCGGTTTCATTGTTGTAGCATCAAAAAACTGTAACATTGCAATTCCTGTTTTTGCTGCATCTGTCATATTCGAAATTTTGGTACTAATAACAATCGCATCTTTTTCCCTGAAAAAACGAGGAAAATTTGGTAAAACCATCAACTCTTTTTGAGTCACCACGCTTTTTTCTAAATAACCCGAAACGGCATCTTTATTGTGTGCCATTAAACGAAGTTTCCAAGCCGTTAGAGCTTCCGGTGAAGTAAAATTAAAACTTAGATTTCCTTTAGAATCTGTTTTTAAATTCGGAAAAAAGAAAGCTGTTTCTGAGAGATTTTTTCTGGCTTTTACCTGTGTTAACGCTTCAAGTGATTTTTTAGTTGTAATTATAATTACGCCATTTGCGGCTCTAGTTCCGTAAAGAGCTGTTGCAGTTTCATCTTTTGCAATTGCCATATCTAAAATATCTGATGGATTCAGATTTTTAAATGCCTCAACTGTCACTATTTCTCCGTCTATTATATATAAAATTGATTCGCCGATTACTAAATTAGTGAGTCCGCTTATGACTTTTTTTCCAGGTATAAATTTCACTTTATTAGTCTGAAAATAATATTCTGGGCCATCTTCGGTGTTATTAACCTGAACACCACTTACTATGCCTGCTAACATGGGAGCGGCGGCCATATAACCGCTAGTGCTGTCCATGCTTTCAGATGATACGCTTGCAGTGGCATATCCAAGTGATTTTTTTTCTTTTTTAATACCATATGCGGTAACTACAACTTCCTCCAAATGATTGTTGTCTTCTTCCAGTGTAAGGTCAATAATCTTTTGACCTTCAATTATTACAGATTTAGTTAAAAATCCTATATAAGAAAATAATAGTTCTTCGCCGTTAGCAACTTCTACTTCATAATAGCCATCAAAATCAGTTACTGTTTGTCTTTGTGTTCCTTTAACCAGAACAGTTACACCCGGCAAGGGAAGTCCACTTGGATCAGAAACCACTCCGGTAATCATTTTTGCATTAGCTGGCTTTTTTGCTTTTTTACTAAGTTGTTTTATGTACTCTTTTTGTTTGTACATAAAATTTGGATCGTTAAAATCAAATCCAAACCAGATCAGATTGGTTTCTTCTTTCGTTAATTGAAGTCCGGTTAAAAAAGTATTTAAGTTTCTAAATGCGGTATGAATATTTTCAAATCCGAGAGCTGTTTTATTGTTTGCTCCGTTATAGTTGTATTCATTAATTTCTAAAATATTCCAGTTTTGTACTGTAAACTGATCCAGAGAACTGTCATACATTGAGGCTAAAACTTCTGCTTCTTTTTTAGCATTTGGCGATGTTAACTGAAAAGACCAATTTTCGCTGCTTCCCGGCTGAATTTTATTTCTAAAACTTTCCACTTTCCATTCCAGTTTTGGTTGTGCGCTTTTGAGCAATATTTCAATTTCGTCATTAAAAACATGATTTTCAAAAACGCTTTCAAAACTTATTTTTATACCATTTTCAAACTCGTTTTTTACCGGAATTTTTACAATCATTTCATTGTTTTGCAAATGTGTAGTTGCTTCAAAAAATACTTTAGATTCATAATTACCAATAGATATAATGTATATTTCCGGAATAACCGATGTGATTTTTATCAATGCAAAACCATCTTTTCTGACATCTTCATTAATTTGTGTTGCGGTAAATAATTTTCCGTGATTAAATTTGTCTTTACTTTGAGTAAGCTCAAAATTTTCTGTTGTTTCAATCAGATTATTAAAACTGTCTTTAGCAGAAAAAACAATTTTATAACTTCCGGATTTGTATTCTGAGATAAAATCCAAAGCAATTTTTTTGTCTTTTTCAGTATCAATTTTTTTAGAAAAAACTAATGTTTCTTTCGCTGTGTTTTCCTTTTCATTGTTTTCAAAAGGAAACAGTTTTTCAAAATCAGAATCAGAAACACCTTGAATTTCCGGTTTTTGCCAAGGTCTCGGTTTAAATTTATCCAAAAACGGACGGATGTAATAAATGTTTAAATCGCCTTTTGCAGCCAGAAATTCCCCGTTTAGGTTTGTACTGTTCAGCGTAATTGATTTTTTATCTTTAGTTGCAATCTTAGCCGGAATTTTGGCAGTTAAAACCAAATCATGATAACCTACTTTTACCGTAGTTTTGGTTTCGTGGGTTTCGCCATTGATATCTGTTAAAGAAGCTTCAATTTCATAATTGAAAACGGGTAAATGTTCTTTGGTAGCATTTTCAGTAGGAACAGCTTTAAAATCAATGATAAATTTACCGGAAGCATCTGTTTTCGTTTCACTCGAAACCAAAATCTCACTTTCCTCACGGCCATAATAATTTCTAAAATAACTAACATATCTTGTAACAGTATAGGTTACTTTGGCATCAGAAATTGAACTTCCTGCAAAAGCTCTGGCCGTACCAGTTACTTTTACGTTTTGATCTACCTGAAAACTTTCTTTTTTAGGATCAAAAGTAACTTCAAATTTTGGGCGTTTGTATTCTTCAACTCTAAAATTTAGTTCTGAATAATCAAAATCGACATGATCCCAAAATGCGTGATCAGATTCATTTTTATTAAACATCGGATCTTTTTCATATGCATCAGATCGTTCAGCGCTAATTTTAAAATTGCCGGTTAATCCGCTTTTAGGTAAAATAAACTCGCCCGAAAAAGAACCAAATTCATTTGTAAAAACTTCAAATTCTTTAAAATCATTATAACTGGCATCTTCAATAATGATTTTAAAAGAAGTTTTGGGTACAACACTTGTCTTTTTATCTTTTTTCTGAATGGCAATTCCTTTGTAATAAACGGTTTGACCCGGACGATAGATGGCGCGGTCTAAATAAAATTCGACTTTTGCGTGAAATTTAGAATCAGAATCATCTTTGTCCGCTGCATATTGAACATAATTTCTGCCAATTGCAACAGAATCATTTCCTAAAGATAATTCGATTTCTTCATTGTAATAATTTTCTTTTTTTTGAATAATCGCCAGGCCATTTTCATTTGTTTTGGCGGTGAATTTTGGAGATTTTATTGTTACATTTTGCAAAGGTTTACCCGTTTTTCTGTCTACAACCTGATAAGACAATTGATTATGGTTTTGTGAAGCTAAAACAGATAAATTAGTAACGGTAATAGTTTCATAAGCATCTGCTTTTTTATCTTTAGAATCTGCTTCGCTTTCAAAATAAACGATGTAAGATCCAATTTTCAGATTTGGTAAAAGTATTTCTGTAGAATATGAAAAATAATCTTTTTTATTTTTTAAATCGTATGATTTAGAT
>SEBM01000688.1 GCA_004296145.1 Flavobacterium sp. | reverse complement strand
CTTTTATTGTTTTTGAATAACATTCTGAATAATCTGAAGTTACACAACCGCCATTACCAACAACAATTCCATATTTTTTTTCACGATATTCCTTAACGAATTTATTTAATTCTGGATTTTTGTCAAATACTAATCCATAAGACAAACATTTATATATTCCTTTTTGAGCGTCAACTTTGGCGTCTTCAATTCCTTTTTCACAATTCATTTTCACCCAAACAATAGAATCTTTTTCAATTTTATTTTTCTCTTGAGAATAACTAAACCCAAATGTAAATGTAAATGTAAATACAGAGCAAAAAAATATTTTCATATAGGTTCTAATGTTGCGGATAACGTCCTGTTACTTATATCGGTTGGGATTAAATATGCGATTTCTTACGACTAGGTTTTGAGCAATTTTTTAATTACTTTTTTCCAAATAATAACAACAACTAACAAAGTAACAATCAAGATGAAAAATATATTAGTAAAAGTAAATTCAGATTCAACTGTTGTGAAAATATAATCGGTATGTTGCTCAGGAATAAATCCTCCTTTTGTTTTAGAAAAACCTTGCTGAGATGTATCGTACCCTTTTTTATTATAATCTTGAAGACTTAAATAACAAAGTAGTGCAATTGAAATTAGGGTTGTAACTAAATAAAGTATTGTTTTCTTTCTCAATTCAGGTCTAGTGTTACATCGCTATCGTCAACATCAAAGTTATATTCCTTGTTAAAAATCATTGAGTCTTCATTTATCGGTTCAAAACATTCATTTATTTTTTGTTCTCCATATTTCTCAATTAATTGTTTCCATTGTTGGTTAGCTAGAGGAAGGAAAGCTAATGTATCTGAGCCATCACTCACTTTGCAAAATCGAATTTCATATTTTGGTTTAATAATTCTGTTAAGTGATATTATTGTACTGTCTCTGTCAACAATTTTTTCTGTGTAAATTGTATTTTCATATTTTATCGTCAATTCCAAGTTGTCTGAAACTTGCTTGATTTCGGCACTTAATAAAGTTGTTTTTAAACATTTTTCACAATATTCAATAATTGCATCGTCAGATTCTCTCCAATCAACCCAAAAAACAATGTCATTACCAAGGTGATGAAAATCGTCATATTCTTCAGATTTTAGATACTTGTCAAGTTTCTCAATTTTTTCGTCCATATTATTATTGTCAACAATTATGTTTTTTGTCACTTATTTGGTTCTGGAGCATTTTTGTTTTACTTTGTTTCGATAGAACCCACAATGCTATCTAAATGCTTCCAAGCTTTAATAATACTATTTATAGCCATAGTTAAGTCCAGAATTTACTCTAGCCAATATTCCAATTTTTTTTCTGAGTAGTATGGCCCATAAAAAATTTGAGCTTCTCTTTTTCCTGCTTTCGGAATCAAAAATGAGACTTTTATTTTGCCAATTCTGTTGTCAATCAAGGTTAAGATTTTCACATACTCTTCGGATATCACTCCTTCTTTTTGAGCCATTTTCACTATTTTCCTCGATTTTCTTATTGTTTTTTTAGTAGCCGAGCACCCAAAAACTGCTTTGTACTTTCTTGGTCTAATAGAGTCCAAAACTTTTTTATTGAGAACAGGCTCTATAAAATCTTGGTAATCACTGAAACTTAGCCCTATTTCTCTAGTATCATTTCCGTAAGAATAGACGTGATTATTAGCGAAAAGAAAATCTTCATAAATTCCATATTTTCTTTCCGAGAAATTATATCCCTCAACTATTAAAATTGTTGAACTTGTTGTATCAATTCGTTTTTGAGTTTCGTAATCTTCTCTTTTTGAAATTAATAATTTAAAACACTTGATTTGTTCTGGCCCTAATTCATTTTTAATTGAGTCCAAAGTTTTAATTGTAATTTCATTCCAATTATCTTTCTTTTGTGCAAAAGATAGCATAGAAGTCAATAATATTAATATTAGAATGCTTTTTCTCATATCACTATAGCATTTATAT
>SEBM01000687.1 GCA_004296145.1 Flavobacterium sp. | reverse complement strand
ATGTAAAAGAATAATGTTAAAAAAATATTTTCTCAACATTAAGAAAAATATCTTTTTTTCTATAATACTACCATCCCAAACCAACTATGAAAACGAAAACGGTACAAAATACTTTTGATGATATTACGCTTTGGGCAAACTTGAAAGAAGGAGATGAAAAATCATTTTCGATTTTGTTTGAAAGATATTATAGCGACCTGGTAAGCTACGGAAATTCTCTTTCTCCATTTGAAGAAAAAGTACAGGATTGTATACAGGATGTATTTACAGATATTTGGGTATATAGAAATGGTTTGCAAAGTTCTGTTGTTGTAAAAGCTTATTTATTATCAAGCGTTCGCAAAAGAATTGCACGTTTGCACGAAAGAGATCATATTTTTCGTAAATCGACAAGTACAGATTCGGTTGCCTTTCTTTTAAAATTCTCCGTTGAGCATGAACTTATTGATGATGACTATGCTACTAAAGAAAAAGTTTCTCATCTGAATAAATTATTAAATGATTTGCCTGCAAGACAAAAAGAAGCTTTGTATCTGAGATATCATCAGGGATTAAGTGTTGAGCAAATTGCCGAAATGCTGGACGTAAATTATCAGTCGGCAAGTAATTTGTTATACCGCGGTTTACTTACGCTTCGCAAAGAATGGAAGGGTGCTTTTTCCTTAATTGCATTATTATCTTCAAGTACTTTTTAATTTTATTTCAAAAAAAATAAAAAAAATCACAATTTGGTGAGTATATAATAAGAGTGCTGTCCTCTATGTTTTTGTAACCTCATTTCATACATGCAAAAACGTAATAATTATACCGAAATTGAAGATTTTTTATCTGATGAATCATTCCGATTATGGATCTTATCTAAAATCGATGAGGATGGTTGGGAAGAATGGACTTTAGAAAATCAGCAACGAGCAAAATTGGTTGAAGACGCAAGATTGTTATTGCTTGCAATGAAAGTACCAAATTCAGAATTATCGTCTTCTGATATTCATAGTGCGTTGCAAACTACCTGGATAAAAATCGAAAAGAAGGAAAATCAAATAGATTTATCTAAAAACAATAATTTAAGGTTTCTGAGAAAATATTTTCTTTATGGAGTTGCAGCGACATTATTTTTTGGTTTAATATCAGTTTGGTTTTATAAAAACACAATTAATTCAACTCACGAAGTTGTTACTTATAATGAACTTATTGATACGAATAGTGAAGGTTTGGTAGAACAAACAAACAATTCTGATAAGCCACAAATTATTACATTATCTGACGGAAGTTCTGTCTTATTACAACCCAATAGTAAATTAAGTTACCCTAAAATCTTTACCGGAAACGAAAGGAAGGTGTATTTATCCGGCGAAGGTTTCTTTGAAATTAGTAAAAATCCTAAAAAGCCTTTTTACGTTTATGCAAATGAAATTGTCACAAAAGTTGTCGGAACCAGCTTTAGAGTTAAGGCTTATTCTGATCAGCCTAATGTGGAAGTTCTTGTTCGCACCGGTAAAGTTAAGGTAAAATCGAATGAACTGGTTTCGTCATCAGAACAGGAAGTGGTTTTACTCCCAAATCAGGCATTGCGTTTTCAGCGTAATGATTTGGTTTTTAAGAAAATTACAAATATTACCCAGGACGAAGTATTGGTGAAAAGTGTTGGAAATATCGAACAACTAAGTTTTGAGTTTAATGATATTCCAGTATCGCAAATTTTTGAAACAATCGAACAGGCTTATTTGATTGATATTGACTATCCAACAGAAAAATTAAAAGATTGTCACCTTACAACATCTCTTAGCGATCAGCCTTTGACAGAAAAATTAAAAATTGTCTGTAGAAGCATTGGAAATAATACCAGTTTTGAGATGAACGGAAATCAGATTATCATCACATCAGAAGGATGTAATTAATACAGTTTTGCTGAGATTAATTATGTATTTGAGATTTGTTGTTTTTTATAGAATATTTTTCGATGTATAATCT
>SEBM01000686.1 GCA_004296145.1 Flavobacterium sp. | reverse complement strand
GTCTTTTGCCGTTTTATTAATGGCAATATCTTCAAATTCATGAAAAGTTTTATTTCTCGGATTGAATTTTCCGTCGCGAATACTCTCCAGATGATTAGGAAAAGTTCCTCTTGAAAATGATTTTAAATCTATTCCGTTTTTATCAATCAATGAAAGAAGTCCAACAGCAAAATCAGCATTTTCTTTTTCCAGATCAGCACATAAAACCGACATTTTCTTTTTTATGGCAACAAACTCTTCTATAGTTTTATCCTGAAAATGTGAAATTTCATTTCGGTTATTTTCATTCAGAACCAATCTTCCGGTTTCCAGAATCTCGCGTGAAACGTCCCAGCTTTTATCGTCGTCGGTTTTTTCCATTGTAAAATCGATGAGCAATTTGGTCAGTGTTTCGTCCTGGCCAGCCTGCGCAATAATAGCATCAACTGCTTCTACCAATAAATTTTCGGTATCTAATGTGACTTCAAAAGTCATTGGTAAATTAAGATCGTGTGCAAAAGCACGAATTACTTTATGGGTAAATTTATCGATAGTAGAAATATCAAATGCAGCATAATTATGAATAAGATGCTTGATGATACTTTGAGATTTTGTTTTGATTTTGATTACAGAAAGTCCAGTTTCTCTTGAGAGGTCTTCCATTAAATCAATTGCTTTCGCAGAAGGATCGTCTTTTGTAAATTCAGATAAACTTCCAACAATACGGCTTTTCATTTCATGAACTGCTTTATTGGTAAAAGTTATCGCCAGAATATTACGATAAGCATCATTTTTAGGAGAAGAAAGAATAATTTTAAGATATTCTTTTACCAAAGTATAGGTCTTTCCGGATCCTGCAGATGCATCATAAATTGAAAAAGACGAACTTTGCATAGGTTTGATTTTAGTATGGTAAAAATAGCACAATAATATCAAACCCAATAATGAAAAAATTCCAAATTCCAATATCTGCAGCTAGCTTGTGTACAGACATTGGAATTTGGAATTTTATTCTTTGGAATTTAAATAACTATCTAGTGTTTTGGAAATGCTCTTTTATTGAAAACAAGTAATATACCAACTCCTGTAGAAATCGCCATATCGGCAACATTAAAAATAGCGTTGAAAAACATAAAATGCTTACCTCCAAAAAATGGCAACCAGGATGGTAAATTACCCTCCCAAATAGGGAAATAAAACATATCTACAACCAAACCATGAAACCATGTTCCGTAAGGTTCCGGCGAAAAAAGTGTAGCCAAATTATTTTCACTTCCGTTAAAAATAACGCCGTAGAAAACTGAATCAATAATATTTCCGGCAGCACCTGCAAATATTAATGCTATAGCAACAATCAAATATCTTGAATGACGCTTTTTTACTGCATCAGCAAGCCAATACCCAATTCCAAAAACAGCAAAAATCCTAAAAACAGTCAAAATGAGTTTTCCGTATTCTCCGGGAATCTTTGTTCCCCAGGCCATTCCTTCATTTTCTATGAAATGAATTCTAAACCAATCTGAAATCACAGGTATTTCGTCACCTAAAACAAAGTTTGTTTTTACGTAAATTTTTGAAAGCTGATCAACAAGTAAAACTATAAATATAAGGAGGTACGCTTTTCGTAATGACATTATATGATTTTTTGATGGGCAAAAGTAATAATTTAATCAAAAAGAACGCCCCTATAGGAGCGTTAATTCTTTTGTAATAAAACCAAATGTAGCATTATTTTTTGACACCTGCATTTGTTGGTGTTTTTGGAGTATCTGCAAAAAAGTTAGAAATGGATTTTAGCAAACCTGTTCCTTCTTTTCCGGCAGTGGCTTTTTTGGCTTCTCCTTTTTTGACATCTGCTTTATATTTTATGCGCAATTTTTCAAACTCTTTCAATCTGCTTTCGACATCAGAGTTCACATCTTTGAATTTCAGTACTTTAGCCATTGTGTAAGGTTTTTATAGTAAAAATTTTAAATATTAACTATTTGGTATTACAA
>SEBM01000127.1 GCA_004296145.1 Flavobacterium sp. | reverse complement strand
GTAAAGAACCAATCAAAGCTGAAAAAACAAAAACTGTTGCAAAACATTTTTCAGAACTTAACAGAGAAAGTGTAGCACAGAAAAACATATTAGACTCTTTAAATACTTTAAAATTAGCTTATGATGTAGCTATTTTAGAAAAAACAGCATTATCTCAGGAACTGGAACTGGAAAGAAAGAATGTCGAAAATTTGATGGAAATTATAAAAGCTTCAGAAAATCCTTCGTCATCACAAATACAAATCTACAGAAAACAACTTTCCAGCTTAAATGCTAAAGTTTTGGAAATTAAAAATTTAAAATCACAAAATAAAAACCTGCTTACTGAAATTCAAAGTAAGGATCTTATCATGAGTAAGCAAAAGGAAGAAAATGATACTTTGATTTCAAAACAAAAAAAATTAGAACATACCTTAAAAGATGCTTCCAGATTAACACCGGATAATTTTGACGTTGTGGCGCTAAGGGAAAAAAGTTCGGGAAAGGAAATCGAAACTGATAAAGCAAGAAACACAAAAAAATTAAAAGTAAGTTTTTCTGTTACAGGTAATTCTGCCGCTAAAACGGGAAAAAGAGTTTTTTATGTTCAGGTTCTGGATCAAAAAAACAGTGTTTTGGGAGAAAATAAACTTATTGAATTTGATAATGGCAAAGCATTGGTTTATAGTTTTATAGTTGCTGTTGATTTTCAGGGAAAACTGTCAAATATTTACGGAATTCTGAATCCTGCAGAAGGATATCAGTTTAAGAAAGGAACTTATTTTGTCAATTTTTTTGACAAACAGGAAATTATGGGAAGCACTTCTGTAACACTTAATTAAAAGCTTTTGGGAGTTTTTTAATTTCAAATTTTAGCATAAGGAAATCCAATTTCCTAGCTTTGTTTCAAATAATGAAATTTACTCTCATGAAACTTTACCCAATAGAATCCGGAAATTTTAAGTTAGATGGTGGCGCCATGTTTGGTGTTGTTCCTAAAACAATTTGGAATAAAACCAATCCTGCCGATGAAAATAATTTAATTGATATTGCAGCGCGTTGTCTGCTTATTGAAGACGGAAACCGCCTGATTTTGATCGATACCGGAATGGGCGATAAACAATCAGAGAAATTCTTTGGATATTATTCGCTTTGGGGATCGCATTCTATGGATAAATCCCTGGCTAAATATGGTTTTCACCGAGATGATATTACCGATGTTTTTATGACGCATCTTCATTTTGATCATTGCGGAGGAAGTGTACAATGGAATGCTGATAAAACGGGTTACGAACCGGCTTTTAAAAATGCAAAATACTGGACAAACGAAAATCATTGGGAATGGGCTACGAAACCAAACCCACGAGAAAAAGCTTCTTTTTTGTCTGAAAATATTTTGCCAATGCAGGAAAGCGGACAATTAAATTTTATAAAAAGACCAAATGAAGATTTTGGATTTTCAGAAGAATTAGGTTTTGACATTTTCTACGTTGACGGTCATACCGAAAAACAAATGATTCCGTATATTAAATATCAGGATAAAACTATTGTTTTTTGTGCCGATTTATTAGCTACAGCCGGGCATATTCCGCTGCCTTATGTTATGGGTTACGATACAAGACCTTTATTGACAATGCCGGAGAAATCTAAATTTCTAAATGCAGCCGCAGATAATAATCATTATTTGTTTTTGGAACATGATGCGCACAACCAAATCATTACAGTTGAGCATACTGAAAAAGGTGTAAGGCTTAAAGAGGTTTTTACCTGCGAAGAAATTCTTTAAAAGATATTTTAAAACATAAAAAAAATCCCATTTTCAAATTAATGAAAATGGGATTTTTTGGTTGAACTAAATTGTATTATTCTACTATTACTTTCTTAGCAGAAGCGGCGTCCTGATTAATTAAGTATACATAGTATATTCCTTTTGGCAGACCAGATAAATTGATCGTATTATTTACGTTAGAAGAATCCAAAGTAAATGTTTTTACTAATTGACCTAACGAATTATAAACAGTTGCTTTTTCTAAACTAACTTTTTGGATGTTTAATTCTCCTTTAGTAGGGTTTGGATATAGCGACACTTTATCAAAAACATTGTCTTCAATTCCTAATGTACAAGTTTCAGAATAAGTTGTTGTTGATTCTTTGATTTTAGACCAGTTAGCATTAGAATATGCTGCGTCGTCAACTTTAATACACTTAAGTTGTAGGTTATTTAAAAAACTTGTCGCTATTCCTGATGCCGCTTTTTTTGCAGTTTCTGATGGTAAAATAAAGTTTTTGTTATTACCATTTTGAACGTTTAATGATGTTAACGGATTAAATTCAATAAATACAATTTCTAATAAAGGATTATGTGACAAATCTAAAGTTGTCAATTCATTGTCGCTAACATTTAGATTTTTTAAAAGTGGATTTTTACTAAGATCTAATGTTTTCAATTTTGAATCATTAAAATAGAGCATTTCTAATTTAGGATTTGAAGTAACATCAATAGCTGAAATTGTAGTATATGTACAATTTAATTGTAGTAAATTAGGCAGATTTGATACATTTAATGTTGTCAAATTATTATCTCCACAATATAGAATTTCTATTTCAGGATTTGCAGTTAGATCAATATTAGACAACTTGTTTCGATCTGCTCCTACGTAATGAACTTTTGTATTGTGAGATAAATCAATTGTAGAGATTTGATTCATGCTAAACGTTAAATTATATAATTCTGTGTTTGCAGAAACATCTAAACTTGTCAATTTATTATCGTGAAGTGATAGTTTAGTAAGCAGTTTATTTTTACTGACATCAATTGTACTTAAATTGTTGTAGTTACAATCGAGATATGTTAGCGCTGTGAATTTTTCAATTCCGGTTAAATCTGAAATATTACTATTAGAAAGATCTAAGTAAGTTACTTTTTCAATGTTTGCAATCGTAACTTTTCCATTTAACCCATCTGTATCAATTCCTAAATCAATTAGTTTTTTTTCAAAATTTGAATCTGGGATCTCAGTGTAATAAGATGTACAAGTAGTTTCGTAACTTGCAGTTGCATCTTTTTTTGTTGACCAGTTAGCATCAGAATACACTTTGTCATCAACTTGAATACAGCTTAGATTTGGATTGTTTGTAAGATTTAAATATAACAATTGAAAGTTAACATTATTTCCATTCTTCAAATTTAGACTCGTTAATTGATTAGAATTAGCATATAAACCAATTGCGGCCGGATGTGCGCTTATATCCAAAGTCGTTAGCTGATTTTTTGAACAATTTATAAGTTCCAAAGATTTATTTTTGCTTACATCCAAATCTTTTAATTGATTAGACTCACAATATAGCTCTGTTAGAGCAGTGAGTTTAGAAATATCCAAGTTGGTTATTTTGTTTTCACGACAATCCAAAAGCTTCAAGGCAGTATTTTTGCTCACGTCTATAGAAGTTAATTGGCTGGTGTTACAGCCTAAAAAAGTCAAAGCAGTATTTGAGCTCACATCCAAAGTAGTATATTGGTTTGAACCCGAATCTAATTTTGTTAGAGCTGTATTTTTTTTAACATCCAAAGAAGTTAATTTATTTGCGTAGCAGATTAACTCAATTAGAGCAAGATTATTACTTACATCTAAAGCGGCAATTTGGTTGTAATTACAATGTAAAATAGTTAAAGCAGTGTTCTTACTTACGTTCAATTCTTTTAAACTATTTTGATTACAATTTAATGAAGTTAAGGCTTTGAAGTCCTGAATTCCTGTCATATCTGTAATAGAACTAACACTAACATTCAAACTAGTTAAAGAAACAATATTTGCAGTCAATACCTGTCCGTCAGGAGTTCCGGTGTCTATTCCTAAGCTAATTAATTTCCTCTCAAAATTAAGGTCCGGAATTGCTGTAGCAGCATCACAATCTTTGGTGAAAATAGCCGATTTGTCTTTATAGTTATTCCAACTTGTGTATGCGTGATCTACATTAGAAACAAGAATACATTTTAACTGATTATGAGTACAATCTAATGTTTTTAATAAAGTGTTTTTTGAAATATCCAGGTTGGTTAGAAAGTTTTCAGTACAGTACAAATCAATTAAATCTAAATTAGCTGAAACATCCAGATCTGTCAATTTATTAGAAGAAACTCCTAATGTACCTAATGCTAAATTTTTAGAAACATCTATTGTTGTCAGTTGGTTTGTCTGACACTCTAAACTTTTTAATGCTAAATTGTGAGATACATCTAAATTTGTTAGTTTATTACTGTAACATGCCAAAGACGTT
The DNA here is from genome assembly GCA_004296145.1 of Flavobacterium sp. Taxonomy (GTDB): domain Bacteria; phylum Bacteroidota; class Bacteroidia; order Flavobacteriales; family Flavobacteriaceae; genus Flavobacterium. Next base: position 4,905 of record SEBM01000127.1, on the reverse strand, counting down.
AATGCTAAATTTTTAGAAAGATCAATTGTTGTTAATTGATTGTAGGAAAAAGACAATTCTTGTAATGCTAAATTTTTGGATAAATCCAATGAGGTTAATTTATTCTCGCCACAGCTTAAGGCAATTAAATTGACATTTTTGGAAACATCTAAGGTTGTTAGTTCGTTTCCATAACATTCTAAAATAGTCAAGGCCACAAAATCCTGAATCCCTGTCATATCAGCAATAGATTTATGACTAATATTTAATTCGGTTACTGAAGCAATACTTGAAGTCAGGACTTTACCGTTTTCACCATCCTGGTCAATTCCAAGAGCAATCAGTCTTTTCTCAAAATTAAGATCCGGAATATCAGTATACTGTAAACTTTCATTATCATCGTATACAGTAACATCATCAATTAAAAAATCAAACGCTTGAGAGTCAAAGCTAAAAGAAGAAATTGATAAATCATAAGAAAGATCACTATCTGGAGTAAACGTAGTTTCTTTTTCAGTCCACAAGTTATTTGTTGCAAAAACACTGCTCGATATTGAGCTGGCACTTCCTGTTGCTGATATTTTTAATGAAATAGGATGGTCTCCGCCATAATTACTACTAAGATATTTATATTTATACTTAATAGTATAAGTAGCTCCGGCCTTTAACGGCACTGATGCAATAATTTTTGGAGAAACAGTAGTGTAGGATAACTTTGCACTATATGTACCTCCTGACGCGTCTAAACTTTGAGTTACAGAATTCGAAACCGACCAGTTTTGTGGAACGCCGGATGCCCATGTTTCAAGACTCCCGTTGGGAACTAAATTGGTCTGGGCATAAAAGGAAAAATTTGCTAATAATAGCAATAAAAGTAGTTTTGTTTTCATAGAGTCATTTTGGATATTAGTTATGCAATTATACAATTTACAATTCAAATTATTACGGAAAAACGTATTAATGTTTTTGTAATATGCAGACGAATTTAAAGTCAAAAACTATTTTTGAATTCATTTTACGATGTAGAAATAAATGCTAAATTTCATAACACAGTGTTAACAGTTAGTTTTTTGTAACAAAAAAGCATAATTTAGTCGAAACTTTTAACTGTATATTAAAATAGGTTCATGAATAATATTAAACTAAATACTTTATCTGCTTTTGCATTACTTGTTCTGGCAGGTTGCGGAGCTAGTGCGCAGGCGCAACTTTCAACTTCTAAAGAATTTATTACAGCTCCATTGGCAGTTGTAAAAAAAGCACCGGTTAGCGAAAACGACTTAAAAAGATGGAGTCATCTTGATTTAGTAAAAGATTCTATTCCGGGAATGAGTGTTGACAGGGCTTACGCCGAATTATTGCAAGGAAAAACAGGTAAAAAAGTTATTGTAGGTATTGTTGATTCAGGAGTAGATATTGAGCATGAAGACCTAAAAGGAATGATCTGGACAAACCCAAAAGAAATTCCTGGTAACGGAAAAGATGATGATAAAAACGGTTTTATTGATGACGTGCACGGTTGGAATTTCCTTGGAGATGTGGTACACGAAAATCTTGAAATGACCCGTATTATCAAGAAAAAAGACGACGGATCTGCTGAATATAAAAACGCTTTGGCTCAATATGAAGAAAAATCCAAAAAGGTTTTAGAAGACAAACAACAAGTCGATTTCTTAATTGATGTGCATAATACTATAAAAAAAGAGTTAAATAAAACGACTTACAAACTTGAGGATTTAAGCACCATTACTTCAACTGATCCAAAAGTTGCGAGAAGTAAAATGGTAATGACTCAGATTTTTGGTAATGCAGGGCCTACTTTTGATCCTGAAGCAGAATTAGAAGAGTACAGAGAATCAGTTTACGATCAGTTTAATTATAATTTAAATAAAGAATTAGACGGAAGAAAATCTTTGGGAGATAATCCTGATGATATCAAAGACAATCATTATGGTAATAATATTGTTTTTGGTCCGGATAAAGAAAAAGCACTTCACGGAACCCACGTTGCCGGAATTATTGCTCAGGTTAGAGGAAATAATTTAGGTGGAGACGGAATTACTAACAATGTTGAAATTTTGACAGTAAGAGCAGTTCCGGACGGAGATGAGTATGATAAAGATATCGCATTGGCAATTCGTTATGCAGTTGATAACGGAGCAAAAGTAATCAACGGAAGTTTTGGAAAAAGCTTTTCTCCACATAAACAATGGGTTTATGATGCAATAAAATACGCTGCAAAAAAAGATGTGTTAATTGTTCATGCCGCAGGAAATGACGGATACAATATTGATGAAACAAAAAACATCAATTATCCAAATGATGCAGAAGATAATATCAAAGAATTTGCAGATAACGTAATTACAATTGGTGCAATTAATAAAGAATATGGACAAAACGTTGTAGCGGCTTTTTCAAACTTCGGAAAAGTAAATGTAGACGTTTTTGCTCCGGGAGAAGAAATCTATGCAACGGTTCCTAACAATAAATACAAGTATTTACAGGGAACTTCAATGGCGTCTCCAAATGCGGCAGGAGTTGCTGCGTTGATTCGTTCTTATTACCCAAAATTAAAAGCTTCTCAGGTAAAACATATTTTGATGGATTCTGGAGTCCTGCTTCCGGCAACAATTGCTTTAGGAGAAAATCATGATGTAGAACCAGCATCTGAATCATCTAAAACAGCTAAAATGGTAAATGCTTATAACGCTTTATTAATGGCTGAAAAAATGTCAAAAAAATAAAAATAAAACATACTAATCCAATGGAAGAGTTAGCGCTCTTCCATTTTTTTATTTAAATGAATATGCATAAAATTATTCTACTTTCTTTTCTAAGTTTGGGTTTAAACTCAGCTTTTGCACAAAGCGCTCCTTATTGGCAACAACATGTTGATTATAAAATGGAGGTTTCTATGGATGTTAAAAACTATCAGTACAAAGGAAAACAAGAACTGGTATATACTAACAATTCTCCGGATACATTAAAAAAAGTATTTTATCATTTATACCCAAATGCTTTTCAGCCGGGAAGTGAAATGGACGCACGTTTGCATTCTATTAAAGATCCTGACGGAAGAATGGTAAATAAGGTAAAAGATGCTGCCGGAAAAGAAACTAAACAAAGCAGAATTGAAACGTTAAAACCAAATGAAGAAGGTTTTCTAAAAATTACAAACTTCAAACAAGATGGTGTAACGGCTCAGGCAAGAACTTCGGGAACTATTCTGGAAGTGACTTTGGCTAAACCAATTTTACCAAATTCTAAAACAACTTTTACATTAGATTTTGACGGACAGGTTCCTGTTCAGATTCGTCGTTCAGGAAGAAATAATTCTGAAGGAATTGAATTGTCAATGTCACAATGGTACCCAAAGTTAGCAGAATTTGATTTCGAAGGGTGGCATGCTGATCCTTATATCGCGAGAGAATTTCACGGTGTATGGGGTAATTTTGATGTTAAAATTACAATCGATAAAGAATACACCATTGGTGGTTCAGGATATTTACAGGATAAAAATTCAATTGGTCACGGTTATGAAGATGCTGGCGTAACAGTAACGTATCCTAAAAAAGCAAAAACATTAACATGGCATTTTATAGCTCCAAACGTTCACGATTTTACCTGGGCAGCAGACAAAGAATATGCGCATGATATTGTAAAAGGACCGAACGATGTTGATTTGCATTTCTTCTACAAAAACACTCCAAAAGTGGCAGAAAACTGGAAACAATTAGAGCCTTTGATGGTAAAAGTAATGGATTTTTACAATCATAAAGTAGGAGCTTATCCATACAAACAATATTCTTTTATTCAAGGTGGAGATGGTGGAATGGAGTATGCAATGTGTACTTTAATGCTAGGAAATGGAACTCTTAAAGGAATTTTAGGAACTGCAACACACGAATTAGGACATTCTTGGTTTCAGCATATTCTGGCTTCAAACGAGTCAAAACATCCGTGGATGGATGAAGGTTTTACAACTTACATAGAAGACTACGCCCTAAATGAATTGGAAGGTGATAAAAAAGTAGTAAATCCTTTTCAGGGAAATTATAACGCTTATTACAGTTTAGTAAATTCTGGAAAAGAACAACCACAAACGACACATGGTGATCGTTATGATGAAAATAAACCATACAGTATTTCTTCGTATGTAAAAGGAAGTATCTTTTTATCTCAATTAGTGTATGTAATTGGACAGGAAAATTTGGATGCAACTTTAAAAAGATATTTTAATGATTTTAAATTCAAACATCCAACTCCAAACGATATTAAAAGAACTGCGGAAAGAGTTTCAGGAGCTGAACTTGACTGGTATTTAATTGACTGGGCAGAAACTGCAAATACAATTGATTACGGAATTAAGGATGTTGCAGATAATGGAGGAAAAACAACTGTTTCTTTAGAAAGAATAGGAAGAATGCCAATGCCTATTGACTTAACAGTACAATATACAGACGGAACTTCTGAAAGTTTTTATATTCCGTTGAGAATGATGAATTTCATTAAACCAAATCCAAACCCGAACCAAAAAAGAACTGTTTTGAATGACTGGGCGTGGGCGCAATCTAACTACAGTTTTACAATTGATAAGAACAAAACTTCAATCAAAAAAATCATAATAGATCCAAGCGGATTAATGGCTGATGTGAAACCTGCAAATAACGTTTTTGAAGTGAAATAATCAACTTTGATACAATTAGTCCGCTTCTTTGGAGGGTTTTCAATTGTCACAGTCTCCACTGATGAAAAAGTCGAGTTCACCAAAAAGTATTTTCTATTGACAATTTGATTCTCAAACTTCTTCTTAACAAGAGTTGGAGCTAATGTTGCACTCAACTATAAAAAAGAACAAGATTTAACAAGAGCTATCCAAGAAGCAACAGAAGGCAAAGGTGTCAATATTATCTTGGATTGTATTGG
>SEBM01000685.1 GCA_004296145.1 Flavobacterium sp. | reverse complement strand
ATCTAAACTCTACAATCTAAAATTCTAATAATCCCTCATGAAAAAAATATATTTCGCTTCTGATCAACACTTTGGTGCTCCGACTCCGGAGTTGAGTTTGCCACGCGAAAAAAAATTTGTTGCCTGGTTAGATGAGGTAAAAGAAGATGCGGAAGCTATTTTTTTACTGGGAGATTTATTTGATTTTTGGTTTGAATATAAAACAGTTGTCCCAAAAGGATTTGTGCGTGTATTAGGAAAGCTGGCAGAAATTCGCGACAGCGGAATCCCAATATATTTTTTTGTTGGAAACCATGATTTATGGATGGAAGACTATTTTGAAACCGAATTGAATATTCCGGTTTATCATGATAATAAAGAATTTACATTTAACGGAAAAACATTTTTAATTGGTCATGGCGACGGAAAAGGGCCGGGCGATAAAGGGTATAAACGAATGAAAAAAGTATTTACGAATCCGTTTTCTAAATGGCTTTTTCGTTGGCTGCATCCTGACGTTGGTGTTAGTCTGGCACAATATCTTTCTGTTAAAAACAAACTGATTTCGGGAGACGAAGATGTAAAATTTTTAGGTGAAGAAAACGAATGGCTTGTATTATATGCCAAACGTAAACTCGAAACCAAACACTACAATTACTTTATTTTTGGGCACCGCCATTTACCAATGATTATTCCTGTTGGAGACGATTCAAAATATGTAAATCTGGGCGACTGGATCGGCTATTTTACTTATGGCGTCTTTGATGGAGAAAACTTTGAGCTTCAGAAATTCGAAAAATAATTATTTTTTCGCAGTCGGATAAACAGCAATTTTGTGGGTTCTTAATGAGTAACTCGTAATTGGTGCAGTATTCGATTTTTGAAAACGTATCGCTTTTGAATCCTGTTTTGGCATATGACATTCGACACAATTATTCGCCAGCATAGATTTCGAAACGGATTTAATAGTTTCTGCTTTGTGTTTGGTATCCTGATGGCAACTCATACAAATTTTAGCATAGCTCGCAAGATTCTGCGGAGCATCTTCATGCGGATTATGACAGGTAATACAATCCATCGTTGGATTTTTCTTAAAACACTTACTTTGAGAAAGCAATCCAAGCTGGTTTCCATGTACATCATAATTTAAGCTGTCTTTTGAACCTGGAATTTCTTTAAAATAAGAGGTAAGACTTTCTCCCGGCTTAAATTGAAAACGCGATTTTAGTTTTGCCTGACTATTTCCCGAATGACACAAAGCGCATGCATCAATTTTTTGTTGTCGGTTTAGGTTTTTAAAAGCAATTATGTTTTGGGAAGTTTTTAAATCAGGAAATTTCAAATGAGTCTGAACGTGTTTTTTTCCAGGTCCGTGGCAGCGTTCACAATCAATTCCATAAATAAGCGTTTTTGGGCTCATAAAATCTTCCACTTCCATTGTCATAAAAGTGATGCTGTCTGAACTTGTAGTGATATATCTGCTGGCAATATTTGAACTATGACAGCCAAAGCATTCTTTATCTATTTTTCGTTCAAAATTAGTTTTTACCGCAGAATATCCAGGACTTGTGGCCCAACTGTTTATAGATTTATAATAAGAAATTGGTAATTCATAAGCATAATGGTTTTTCCAATAAGCGCTGGTTTGAGCATGCTTTTTTCCAAAAACAATTTCAAAAGGATAAGCTTCAACTTCTTTTCCGTTTTTATAAATTACCTGATAAAGAGTATCGTTGCGCTCTTCCATGACCAGTTTGGTGTTTTTGTCATAGACGAAAGTATTTTTGCCATTTGTAAAATGACCTAAAATATTTTCTTTGGTAGCCGGAGCAGTAGCTTTAAAATGTGAAGTATGAAAACTAGATTCATATTGTGTCTTATGACATTGAATACAACTTTCAGAACCGGCATAGTCGGTTCCGCGTGGATCAATATAGTCATCAGATTTATTGGAGCAGCTACTTAAGAAAACCGCCAATAAAATTATCACGAGTAGAA
>SEBM01000684.1 GCA_004296145.1 Flavobacterium sp. | reverse complement strand
TTGAAAATATTTTTTCAGTTTTAATTCGTATGCCTGTCATGATTTCAGTGAACGTCTGCGTTGTTGCGGGTGCAAAAGTACCACCTTTATTTACATTTAAAAGACTTTTTATTATATTTTTTCCATGTTTTTTCAAAGTTTTTCTTAACTCGCTGGAATCAAGTTTTTTATATTTGAAAGTTTTTTAGCCTTTCTCAGGTTTTTCTGATAGTCATTGTGCTTTTTGTTAAGATCTGTTTTATCCGGGCCTTGTTTTTACTGGGTTTTTACATTTTGGGTTTCTTTTTCCTGAATGCTGTTTTCCTCTTTTTACTCTTATATAGGACTGAAAAACCTAAATTTTATTGTTACAAGGGACTTTCATCTCCTTGATTTATACGTAAATCTCCTTTTGAAAACCGATCCCCTAGCCCCGATAGAAGCGGAAATCCTTTATGCGGCGGGGTTCGCCGCATAAAGATTGAAGTGCATAGCGGGAAACAGCTCCTTATTAATATTATTAACCCACTTATATATGTATAAAAATAAAACTCGGCAGGTTTTGAAAACCTGTCGGGTTGTTGGCGTGATTATTTACTCCTATATATTATAGTGCAAACTTATTTATATAGTGTAGAAACAAAAAATCCGACAAATTGAGAAATCTGTCGGATTATAATAATTGTATAGTTTATTTTTTATTGAGCGTTTTTGCCTTTTCTTCCCAATGATTCATAAGATCATTGTAGTTGACAGGATTTGCTGGTTTTTGATTTATTAACCTCCCAGATTCAAATGCTCTATTGAGAATAGTTTCTATTAAATAATCTTCATTTACTTCGTATGGTTTATATTCTGTTTTTAAACTTATATCAAATAAGTTGGCGGTTGTATTGGATACAAAGGCTTTAAAACCACTTTTTAATGTCCTTATTAACTCATAGGTTGTGATTCCTGTTTGGCGATGAACAAGTTTTACGAGGATTTGTCCTTGTTTTCGGGAAAGCTTTTTTAATCTGGCTTCAAATTCATTATTAAGATAATCTTCTACTATCTTAAAATATTTTTTCTTTTCACGATTGGTTTTTAATCGTGCCATTCCCTGATTTAAGGCTGTTAGCCTGTCTGCTGCAAGTTTTGCATAGGGATATGTTTTATAGACTCTGTTCTGAAGAATCAGAAATTGTTTCTGGGCTTCGGGATCCAGTTTTTCTTTAGAAATAATAATCTCAGGCAATTCGATCGTATCATTTAAGATAGAATCATGTTCTGTCAAAATATAGCCCATTTCCTGATTCTCTTTGGGAGTAATCTGGGCGTGGCTTGAAAACGAAATCAAAAGTAAAAACAGAATAAAATGGGTTAATTTCATAGAGTCATAATTTAAATGTAAAATTATATATTTATACACAACTCTAATACCAAATTTATAAATTAGCGCAAAAATATTTTTATGAGCACGAATTCTATCTTAAAAGATACCTCTATAGCTTTTCTAGAAAGCTACCTTAATAATGCCTCACCTACTGGTTACGAAAGCGAAGGCCAAAAACTTTGGATGGATTATTTAAAACCTTATGTTGACACTTTTATTACCGATACCTATGGTACTGCTGTTGGAGTTATCAATCCTGATGCTCCTTTTAAAGTTGTTATTGAAGGTCATGCAGATGAAATTTCCTGGTATGTAAACTATATTACAGAAGACGGTTTGTTGTATGTAATACGTAATGGTGGTTCTGATCATCAGATTGCGCCTTTATGATTGCTGAAGTGGCTCGTTTATTAAAAGAAAATAAAAAAGAGTTGCCTTTTGGGTTATATATTGTAAACTCGGTTCAGGAGGAAATTGGTCTTCGAGGTGCCGAAATGATTGCACAGACAATTAAACCAAATGTTGCCATTATTACAGATGTTTGCCATGACACAACAACTCCTATGATTGATAAAAAGGTTGAAGGTGATCTTAAAATGGGTCGCGGTCCAGTTATTGCTTATGCTCCGGCGGTACAAAATAAACTTCGTGATTTAATTATTGATACAGCTGAGGAAAATAAAATCCCGTTTCAGCGTAGTGCTATTTCGAGAGCAACCGGAACTGATACTGATGCTTTTGCATACAGCAATGGCGGTGTAGCATCGGCTTTGATTTCTCTGCCTTTGCGTTATATGCATACAACTGTTGAAATGGTGCATAGAGAAGATGTTGAAAATGTGATTCAGTTGATTTATGAGTCATTATTAAAGATTGAAAACAATGAAACTTTTTCTTATTTTAAATAAGAAATAAACTAAAACGCAGATTCGGTTGTTTATGAAACCATCAAACAACCGAATTTACTAATAAAATAAGCATGAAAATTTTACTACTCGAAGACGATTTTACTTTATCTAAAGAAATCTCTGCATTCTTTACTACAAAAGAATTCGAGTGCGTTCCTTATTATGATGGTTCTTTATTATTAAAAAAATACCAACCTTCAGAATATGATTTAATAATTTTGGATATTAATGTTCCTGGCACGAATGGAATTGATGTTTGCAAAGGTATTCGTGAAGTCGATAAAAAGACACCTATTATAATGCTTACTGCTTTTAGCGAAATTGAAGATAAACTGGCTTCTTTTGATAACGGCGCAGATGATTATCTGGTAAAACCTTTTCATTTTGAAGAATTGTATGCCAGAACTTCTTCTCTTTTGCGACGAAAAGAAATTCCGCAACAAAGTGAAAAGAAAATTGTCATTCAGGATTTGGAAATTTCAGAAGAAGAAATGAAAGTTTTTCGCGCAGGCGAAGAAATAAAACTAACCCCAAAAGAGTTTAAATTAATTTTGATTTTAGCTCATGCTAAAGGAAAAGTGCTTTCTAAGCAATTTATTGCCGAAAAACTTTGGGATTATCATATAGAAACCAATCAGAACACAATTGAAGTGTATATTAATTTTTTGAGAAAAAATATTGATAAAGACCACGAAACTAAACTTATTCGAACCAAAGTGGGTTACGGATATTATTTGAGCGATAAGGAATGACA
>SEBM01000126.1 GCA_004296145.1 Flavobacterium sp. | reverse complement strand
ATTAATATTTGATTCATTTTCACCTTCGCTTTTCTCTATTCTAATAGATGAAACTGTCCAATTGTCTTTTATTCCTTTATTATTTATGGCAATAATTAAATGTTTATTATCAGTACTCGGAATTGAAAAATTAATCTTAGTTAGATATTCTCCATTTTGATTTACAGATTCTAATAAATAACCATTTAGTTCAAATAGTTTCGCTAGTTCACAAATACTACCTTTTACATTGTCTTTCAAAGTATCTGGTACTTTATCTTTAAATCTGTCTTCAATGGTATAATTATCAAATGATAAAAATGTCTTTTTAGGTTTAGATAAACTATTATTTTCTACCGTAGTATCTTCAAAATAAGTTCCCATTAAAGGATTAATAATTTGCGGATTTGCGATTCTCAAGATACCAGAAGTTGTTGTAATCCCAGAATATAACCAACGAAAATATTCTGAATTTCTAATTCCTCTATTTTCACCCTGATATGAGTTCATAATAACATTGGTAAAAGTAGAACCTATACACTTGTGAACAGTAAGAGCCCAGCCATAATTTGCATGAAGAGCATTTACTAGTGGATTGGTCTGAATTAAATTTGAAAGAATCCTTGTCTTGAATCTTTTTAAGTAACTATCTTGGAGTTGTCTAATTTCTCTCTGCTTTTGGTCTAATTTAGTTTTTACTTTTTCACCTTTTGCATATTTTTCATTTAAACTTTTCTCTTCGTTAAATAATTGCTTATACGTTTTATCTTGAGTTAGTTGAATATGCTCATAAGATTCTTCAAACGGTTGTTCTTTTATATTTGAAGTTACGAGTTGATTTACAAATACACGAAACGCAATTTGTTCCTCTTTTGAAAGTTTATCTTCACTATTAAAATAATTATTTAGCAACCAAACTTCTGTTGTTAGTTTGTTCGGCAAACTAAGGCATTTCACTTTGATTTTAACGAAGTGCAATAATATTGGTGCTGTAGCTTGTCTTAATGCTATCGTTTTAGTAATTGATTCTCCAATTTCCTCAATAAGAAGGAACATCCCGTTATATAATTTAACTGGTTGTCCAAAACCACTTTTATCGATAACGTTGATATTATTATTTACAATTAGTAAATCATTTTTAGCTAATTCTTTTCCGTTTTTAAGACAATTTGTTTTAATCCATTGATTAATTTTTTTTGCATCTCTATTAGAGAAAACCATTACAGTATTAGTTGGTTCAGAATTAATAGGAACATTAAACCATTCTGTTAGATAATTAGGAATAGTGTCTTTATTTATTTCTACTAGGTCATTTGGTTTCCATGTATATTCAAGGTCGTTAAACAGCTTATTCTCAATTCCTTTTGCAAGTTTATCTCTTAATTCAAGTTTACCGTCTATATTGTCATTAAGTGTTTGATGTCTATGGTAGTATATTTTACCATCATATAATTCTGCTATTGTATTAAGATTAATTGCAGAATCAATATCCTTTCCATAAGTCAAAGAGTAAGGGTCACCTATACAAATTAGTTTTCGTTTTGTTTTTTCTAAATTTAGAAAGTTAAGTAAGTCCTCTAATAACCTGCCCGTACCAAATTTTAATAATTCTGATTGATGTAAGCTTCTTGATACCAAATGTGCTTCATGTAATATAATTACTGCTGATTGGTCAATAGTACCATCTGGGCGCATTGGTATAACTTCCCGTAATTGCTCTTCATACATTTTATCCTTTTTAGTATTATTCTCTCTTTCCAGTGTTTTAGGAGCACCACCATAAATTGAATTGTATAAACTTTGTAATTCGAATCCCAAACGTAATGATACTTTCCTGCCAATTCTCGCAGAATGAATCCATATTTCTGTTTGTGGAATATTGAAATTTAATGCTTCTGATAAAATATATTGTGCCCAATTATCTCTGTCTAGAGCAGACATAGATTCGAGAACTAAAATACCACTAGCATCTGTTTTCAAAAACTCAGAGATAGCGATTTCTGCTTTTTCTTCAATTTCAAAAGTACGTTCTAAGAGAGACTTAACTTTAGGAAGTTCAATATGCTCTAACCAATCTTCTGCATTAAATATTTTTAATAATGCATCTGCAGTTGTTTTTGAATATTTGTTATCACTCGAATAATCATAAAGGAATGTCCCTAAATTAGACTCTTGGGTTACCTTATAAAATGGAATTTCCTTCGGAACACTATTTTCAATAATTAAGGAATCTGAAAATATATTTAATATACAAGTTTTGTTTTCTTGTAGTAAATTATTTAGGTAAATCTCAGAACGAATAATTTCTTTGAAAGCTTCTCTGTAAGAATTAAGCTGCTTAAAAGGATTGATAAACTTATTACCAGCCTTAACTAATGTTCTTTCATTATCATAATCTGATTCGGTATACCATTGAGATGCTTCAAAATCAGTTTTATTGTTTGGAAATATTAATTTTCCTCCATAAACTTTAAAATCGATGATTATAAAACCATAGTCATAAAGTAAAATAGCATCGGCACGGAAGCGTGAATATTTTTCGTTGAATGGATTTCCAATTAAAATACCTGTCCATTCTTTTTGCTTAAAAAGTATTTTTAAAGATGATGCAACTCGGCGGAATTGTTCATTTTCATGAATATGATAAGCTCTATTATGTTTAACTTCTAATGCCATAACTATCCATAAAGAATCTATAATTTTACAAATAATGAATTACTTACAAATAAAGAAAAAAATATTGTTTTTCAGTTGTTTAGGCAGATAAAAATAAAATAATTAGGTTTTGAAATATTAATTATTAGAAACAGTCTTAAAGATTATAGCTTCATCCCATACATTCTCGAATCCAGCTGTTTCCAATTTGAAATATACTTTGATAATTCAGCCCAAAATTCTTTGGAATGGTTTTTTACTTTTGTATGAACCAATTCGTGAACAATCAAGTATTCAATAAGCGAATATGGAAGTTTAATTGCGTGAAAATTTATGATTATTGTATTGGATGGAGTACAACTTCCCCAGCGTTTTTCAAGTTTCATAAACTTAATATTGTTGTAATCCAATCCAGTTAATTTCGCTTTCTTTCTTAAAATAGGCTCTATCTTTTCCTGCGCTTTTACTCTATAATAATTTTCAAATGCTTGGCGTAAATTCTCTTGAATGTTTAGATGCTCTGGAAGCTTAATTTTGAACTTAGATTCTGTAAAATCAATTTCTATTTTATTAGTATCGTTATCAATAAGTAATTCCACATAATATTTTCTTCCAAGATATTGAATTCTTGAACCAGTGACAATATCTCCATCGTCTATCGAACTAACTAAATCTAGTTTATCAAGTATCCATTTCGCCTTTTTTAAAATAAGTTTATCCGCAAACTCTTGTGGTATTATTTTACCTTTAAGAGTAACACCAATACCTTTCTCTACACTAATATAATGCGATTTAAGACCTTCTTTTTCTAATATAGAATACTCAATGGTTTTGTCACCATATTTTACATTTGAAGTCATCTTATGTATTGTATTTGTGAATTTTCAATTTCTTAATTTCCTTTTCTGTACAATTCATATCTTCTCTATTTAAAAATGAAATTGTTCTGTATTCAATTGATGATATATTATCAAAGATATATTCTCTTTTAAAATTATTATTTCTTCTTCCTTGACCAAATGGTGAAGGCAGCAATGATGTCATTCTTAATGCACAATTTTTGCCAGTACCAAATAAAATAAACTCTTCAGAACTAATATTTTTTAATTGATATAAGCCATACCCAAAAGGTGCTGTCAATATTTCTCCTTTTCGAGGGTCGGGAAAATGAAGCCACTCAGACCAGTTGTATTTTTCTAATTCTTTAGACATCTTTATTTTTCTTTAAAACATCTACCATTTCTCGTGCCTTATCTTTTGCTTCAGAACGCTCCAACTTCGTCTTTAAAAATCGAATAACTTTATTTTCGATATCTTTCAAGACTTGACCTTTAGATTCCCAAGCAACAATGCTGAGCTCGCCTTTTATAAGGTCAAACAAAGTTTTAGTTGCATCTTCAGCATCTTCACCAAAAACTAGTTTCATGGAATTATAAACTGCTCGTTCCCGTTCAGTTACAAAACCTTTTTGTTCGCCTTCTTTTTGTTCGTTGATGATTTCATCTTGTATTGCTGTAAAAGCAAGCAATAATTGAGCTTCATCAATACGTTGTGCTTCTTTTTGCCTCAGCAATTCATCTAATCTTTGTGCTAAAGGCTTGTAAAAATCTGGATTTTTGTCCAACCCAACTTTGATAGTATGCTTTAAATTATTTCGCATCTTCAGCTCTTTTGTAGCTGGTGACGCATTCATAATTTCTTCCTTGAATTTTTCTTTGTCAATTATGGATATTGGTTCTTCAAGTAAACTTAAAACTCCTTGTGATTTTAAATGCTGATCAATCATAGCTTGAAGCATTTTGCTTTCATCTTTTGTGATTTTTAAATCATCATCGTCTGGAAAAGCATTTCTAGCTCTTAATTTAATTTCGTTGAAAAGTTTAAAATCACCTTGAAATTTTAAAGCTTTGGTGTTAGGTAAAATTATATTAATTGATTTATTGAAGTCTTTTAGAAGCGATTTAAAATCATCTCTTCGATTTATTGGCTCAATAAATTGGACGGCAGAATCAATAAAATGTTCTCGTTCGTAATTCCTGTCAATCTTCATTGGTTTAAAGAAATCAACCATTTTGGTATGATTCATTTCTAATTTTGGAAATTCTTCATTCAGATTTTTCAAAATATCTTCAGGTCTAATATCACCTGAAAAGATTTCTAATGCTTGAATTAAATAAGTTGTTATACCATTATAATCTACAATAAAACCAGCACTTTTTCCTTTTCTTGAACGATTTACCCTTGCGATAGCCTGCAATAGATTATGTTCTTTTAAAGGTTTGTCCAAATATAAACAAGATGCAATAGGTGCATCCCAACCTGTCAGTAACATATCAGAAACAATCATGATTGCTGTGTTGTCAAATTTCTTTTTACCCGACTTTTCTGTTTCATTCTCATTTCCGAATGGAAGTTTAAAGTCATCTGTAGCATCTTTAATGTCTTCTGGAGGAACGACATATATTGCTTTTTTGTGACTCGGATTTTTTCTGTTCCACTCTAATGTTTCATAATATTCTTTTGCAATAGCATCTGATTTTGGTGAGCCAATACTTACTACTACTTTAGAATCAAAATTATGATAGCCCTCAAGCTTTAATGAATGTAATACTTGTTGATATTTGATAGCGGCTTCACGACCACTACATACCAACATTCCTTTGTGACCGTCAGGGAAAATTTTATCTCTAAAATGGTCAACTATATGTTTCGCAATATCTTGGATTCGCTCCGCCGATAATTGATATTTACGAAGAGCTTCTCGTTTAAGTTTATCTTTTTTGTCTTCTGATACATCAGCGAACTTTTCTTCAAATTCCTTATCGAGTTCTTCTTTTTTCACATCTAATTTAGCGGTTCCTTCATCATAAAATAAAGCAACAGTTGCACCATCAGCTACCGCTTCTTTAATGGTATAAACATCAATATATTCTCCTCCATAAAATTCCCCCAACGTCGATTTATCTTCTTTAGAGATTGGAGTTCCTGTAAAGGCTATAAATTTAGCATTTGGTAATACTGTTCTCATGAAAGAAGCCAGAAAGCCATAATGACTTCTATGCGCTTCATCAACAAGAATGTATAGATTTTCTTTTTTGGAAAGTTCTTGTAATTCTATTTCTTCTCGATTTATCTCGACCCATTTCCCTTTTTGGAGCCCTTTAGTAATCTTGGTAAGTTTATTATCCTTTATATGTTTTTCAATAACTAAATCTCCACGTTCTTCCAATGCTGTCTGGTCTTCAGAAACAGTTGCTTCTTTATCAGTTTCTTGAAATTTCTGGATTGTTGTTGTGATAATTCCGCCATAATCGTTTCGAAGAAGTTTATCCAAATGAACCACAGATGACGCTTGATTTACATTAGTAAATCCAACATTTCTTAAGGTATTACTAATTTGTCTGTCTAAATCCTTTCGGTCGGTCATTATTAAAACCGTTGGATTATCAAAGCCGTATTCTGGAGCTTGAAGTTTACGGGCAACATAAGCCATTGTTAATGATTTACCAGAACCTTGAGTATGCCAAACAACTCCACCTTCTCCCGCTTGTAAACGTTCGATAGTTTTATTAGTGGCTCTTATTTGTTGGTAACGAGGAAGTTTTTTTATTGTTCTTCCTTCATCCAATTCAAACAAAACGAAATGACGAATAATCTCTAAAACTCTCTCTTTTTGAAAAATGGAATAAAGTAATTTATCCTGCTCCGTTGGCTTAGTACCAAGCAAATCTAAATTATCATCTTTACTGGTTTTGAAAACGGAAAAAAATTGTTGTGGTGATGAAATGGCTCCATAAAGTCCCCCAACTTGCCAAATTCCGACAAGGATTTGGTTAAAATGAAATAGTTTTTCATTTAAGTCCTGATATTCTTTTAGGTCACTGTATGCTGAATCCCAAGCATTAGGAGCAACTGGAGATTTGCATTCTACAACACCAATTGGTAATCCATTAATGAAAACAACTAAATCTGGTCTTGATTTTCTGCCGACTCTGTTGTGAAAAGACATCTGACTTACCACCAGAAAATCATTGTTTTCTAAATTGTTATAATCTATGAAATGGACAGGTAAAAACTCTTCTTTTCCATTTATAAATTGTTTCAATGTATTTGTTCCTCCTTTGATAATGTCCCAAATCTTTTCGTTTATTTCCATCAATGAAGCTCCATTGACCGATGTAACTAAACCATACGCTTTATTAAGATTATTGTCGTCTATCCAAGGATTTATTCGCTTAATTGCTTGTAATAATCGTTCTTTTAGAATCACCTCGGTTATATCATTACGTTCGTCAAGCATTTCGCCAATATGATAATGGTAGCCCATTTTTTTAAATAAGGCTATTGCTGGTAACTCGCTATGGATATATTCTGGTGAATTATTCATGTTTCTTTTTTATAATAATCGTTCCATCAATAAAAAATTCACAGTCTTTTGTTGATTCGTTTTTAAAATCTATACCTGTAATTTCATCATAAGCTCGATTAATTAAACTTTGCATAATTTTATCACTTATTCCAATATTACCTTGAAATATATTTGAAAAGTAAATTTCGTCTATTATGGCGATAGATAAATCAGTTTTTTGATACTCTCTCACAGAATATGGAAGGTTTTTTAAAATCCAATAATTTTTATTATTAACTGGAATTTGAGTAAAATCAAATTCGTTTAAGATTATTTTTTCACCATCAACAAGTCTCTGCGCATTATCAAAATCACCAATCATATAAAACCATGACGCATAATGAAACCTCATTGGTGCAGAACTTATATCTTTGTTAAAATCATCATTTTCAGGGTCGACAAAATGTAGAACTGAGTTATCTGCATTGATTTCATCTGACCATTCGATGCAGAAACCTAAACTTTTTTTAACATGGAAGCCTTTATTACCTTTGAAGATTATATTTTCTCCACTATCACATTGACTAATTGCTTTAGCCAACTTAGACTTTATATCTCCAGCAGATGTTGTTTCTTTCCCTTTTGATTCAACTAAGCATATTTGATTAGTTTGCCTTCTGTCTTGACAAACGAAATCGGGTGTAGAGGTTTGAAATGGAATTGATATATAATTAATATCACAAAAGAAATGAAAATCATTTACATAAGGGAAGTCTGTGTTCTGCATATACAGATAAACTAAGCCTTGCGATATTTCCCCAATCCTATTGGTTCGTGAAAAATCTCTTAAAGAAGAAATTCTACTGGATTTAATTCTAACATTTAGATGATGTGAATGTAAAGGTGAATGTATTAAATTTGATAAACTTAATAAGCTTGAAATATGGTCAAACCAATATTCAGGTTTAGTAAGATGTTGCGAACATAACGTCATTGCCACACCTTGGGCTAATCTCCATCCATTAAATTCAAAATTAGCATGTCCTTTTGTTGACACTGGCGCTAATGAAGCACGACTTGTGGTAACTGAAGTATGAGTGTATTCTTCTACATTAATTGTTCTATTATTGGTAAATAACATGCTGTACTTTTTTATATTTGGATTTATCAGTTCGCATTTCTAATAATTGAATCACATCATTTAAGACAATTATTAATTAAATATCTTAGATGTTCTTTGTTTTCCACAGCTAATTCAAAAAGATTTTGTGCCTTTATCTTGGCATATTCCATAGATTTATCAGGCAAAATCATTAGTAATGAATCAAAATTATTAAAATTTTCATTTGTGTTTTCATATGAAATCCACCAACCATAAGTACTATAATTAGTTATTTTATTCTGCTGTTCGATTCTATAACTATCAATTTTCGAGATATCAAATTTTGGATTTTCAAACCACAATCCCATACATTGGTCACCTGATAAATGCTCATAAATAAAACCTGCTTTGGTATTGTCTTCAAGAAATAAAGAACATCCAGAATTAGCATAAAAAATATCTGAATCTAATACTACTTTAAAATTTTGGTCTCTTTCATTTACTAAAATATTGAGTTCTTTTTCTACATTTTTCCAGAACGTTACTATTAATTTTCGTTTAACCATATTCAAATGGTTTGAAATTTCATAAGCTGATTTGAATTTATCCTCAGATGAAGTTAACATTGTATATATTCTTTCTTCGTATACGCTCATGTTAGAATGTTTTAATAATATCTAAATATTGTTGAGCAATAAATTTTACTTTTTCGGATTGAAGTTGTTGAATATATGTTTTCATAATATTTTTTATATCATGACGATAACTCATATTCACTAATACACCACATTTTTTTAATCTTTCTCGTTCCAATGGCAACATAGAGAAATCACTTGCCTCAGCACCGCTTTTAGTCAAGTAAATGAGGAGAATGTTATCATCATTAAATCCTATTTTTTTACAATGACTATAATATCTGGACAATTGTTCTCCTTGGTCTCTCGCATTGATTTTATTTTCAATAACTATAACAAATTTTTCCTTTAAACCGAAACTCTCAATAAAAATATCTAAACGTCCATCTTCTGTACTTTTCTCTTCCTTTACTCGAAGATTAGAGACTTTTAAATTTTGGTAAAGTTTATTTTTTTTACCTAAATCTATAT
>SEBM01000002.1 GCA_004296145.1 Flavobacterium sp. | reverse complement strand
TATTAACTGAATATGAAAATATCTTCTATATTCGTAAAACTATATTTTTATCTTTCTTTTATTAACAAGATAGCAAAGCAGTTTTATGAGCAAAACTTCTACTAAAGGCATTTGGAAAGTAATTTCTGCCTCTTCAATGGGAACAATGATCGAATGGTATGATTTCTATATTTTTGGAAGTTTAGCTGTTGTAATTTCAACCAAATTTTTTCCGAGTGATAATCCAACCGCAGCATTTTTATCGACTCTCGCTACTTTTGCAGCCGGATTTGTAGTTCGACCATTTGGAGCTTTATTTTTTGGAAGACTTGGTGATATTATTGGCCGTAAATACACTTTTATGGCTACCTTATTATTAATGGGTGGCTCTACGTTTTTAATCGGATGTATTCCGAGTTATGAAACTATTGGATTTTTAGCACCTTTATTAGTATTAATTCTTCGTTTATTACAGGGACTTGCAGTTGGTGGCGAATATGGCGGAGCAGCTACATATGTTGCCGAACATGCTCCTGTGGGAGAAAAAGGATATTGGACATCCTGGATTCAGACTACCGCCACTGTTGGATTATTTATTTCGCTAATGGTAATTCTGGCTACAAAAAATATTCTTTCGCAAGAAGCTTTTGATTCGTGGGGATGGCGTGTTCCGTTTTGGGTTTCTATTGTTATGGTTGGTGTTTCTTATTTAATCCGAAAAAATATGGACGAATCTCCTGTTTTCGAGAAAGCAAAAAAAGAAGGCACAACAAGCACAAATCCTTTAAAAGAAAGCTTCGGAAACAGATATAACTTAAAGTTTGTTTTGCTTGCTTTATTTGGCGCTACAATGGGACAGGGCGTTGTTTGGTATACAGGGCAATTTTACGCGATGAGTTTCATGAAAACGGTAATGAATATAGATTCCTCTCAAGTCGACAGCTTATTAGGAATTGCATTATTGTTAGGAACTCCCTTCTTTATTGTTTTTGGATGGCTAAGTGACAAAATAGGCCGAAAGTATATTATGATGGGTGGTATGCTGCTGGCTATTTTATTTTACAGGCCTATTTATAAGATGATGTACAATACAACTGATGTTAGCCATAAAACCGAAATCGTAGAAAAGACAGCACAATCAATTGAAAATAAAGATGACGGAAGTAATATAACAATAACTCAAAAAACGTATACGGACGGTACAACCGCATTAGAGAAAAAAACGTATATATCTAATAAAGAGGCACAAAAAAATATTTCAGTCACTATTAATTCTAGTGACGAATGGACTTTAATATTTTTAGTTTTCATTCAGGTCCTATTTGTTACAATGGTTTATGGACCAATTGCTGCATTTTTGGTAGAAATGTTCCCAACAAAAATCAGGTATACGTCAATGTCATTACCTTATCATGTTGGTAACGGAATTTTTGGAGGTTTGCTTCCTGCGATTTCTACTTATCTTGTAACGCACTCAAAGGAATCTGGCAAAACTGATTTTTATCTTGACGGACTTTGGTATCCTATCATTATTGCTTCAATTTGTTTTGTAATCGGAATGGTTTACATTGATAATAAAAATAAAACGAATCACCTTTAAATTAGAAAAAATGGATAGAATTAAACAAGCTTTGGGAGTTTTATGGGTGATATTAGCAGTTTCTGCTGCCTATTTCTGTGTTTTCGAATTTGGATTACCAAAATTATTATCTGACAAACAAGATGACCTGGTCTTTGGAATCATAATTCTTTTTATCCTTACTCCTCTTATTGTTTTAGGGTTAGGAACATTTGGTTATTTTGCTGTAATTGGAGAATATAATAATAAGAAAAGATAGTCTGCAAACAGATTAAAAATAAAAAGGCTGTCTATTTACAGACAGCCCTTTTACATAACTAACAAACCATTATTTTTTGATGAATTTCATCACTTGTGTTTTATTATTTGTGTCAAACGCTTTTACAAGATACAATCCTGTTTTAAGATCACTTACACTAAACTGAAAATCCGGATTTCCGTTCGTTGTAAAACTTTTTACCAATTGACCTGAAATTGAATAAACCTGAACTTTTGTTGTTTCTATATTTAAAGTAAAATAATCGGCAACAGGGTTTGGATGTAAAGTCACAGCATTTCCTTTTTCAAAATCCTCTATCGCTAAATTTGCCTGTTTGTTACCATAAATTCTATATTCTCCCGAAGGCAAACTAATTGCAGCGTTTACATCTGTAACATTGATAGTTGTATTATCCATTAAATTATACCACGCTCCTGTATATTGAAAACCAGTAGGAACACTTTTAGTAGTTACATCAAAATTGGCGATAATCAATACATCTTTTAATTGTGTTGAAGCCAGATTTGAATTGGTAATTTTAATATTTACGCTTAATGAATTTGCTGTCGCTATAGTTGGCGTTCCTAAAAATACAGGTTCTGCCATTTTTAGAGTAATCATTTTTGCCCAGTCGTTATAGATTTTATTTCTATTTGAATCACCTGTCCAGTTTTCTACCCATTGAGGCTGTGGTTTTGTATCTAATTTACAATCTCCCGGAATAGTTCCTGACGAATCATTTACAGTTCCGTTATTGCATGTAAAAATAGATTCATCCCATCCTAATTCTCCAAAATGCCAAATCATTTTTGGACCAGGAACCAATAATGAAACTGCTCCAATTGCAGACATTCTTGACAATGCAGTATTTAATGTTTTTACATTATAACTTCCTGAAGAAGCTCCGTATTGAACGTTTTTATACATTAATCGTTCTTCATCATGACTTTCTGCATAACCCATCAAACGATTTGCTGTAAATCCACGGCTCGCACTTGCCATTTTAGAAATATTACTGGCATATCCCATTGACAATTCATTGTACGGATCTGTCATTTTACCCCACATCATAACTCCTTTACTTGGTGTTTCATTAACTCTGTAATTTGCCCATTGCTGTTCTTCAGAATCTGTTCCCAAATGCTCAAAAATGGTGTAATGTGTTGGATCTAAACTCCATGAGTAATCTGCATATTTTTTAAGAATCTCCACTCTATCCTGCTGATAGCCATTGGTACAAGTTTCATCAGATGCTGTACAAGCCTGTGTAAATCCTTTTGTTAAATCCCAACGGAAACCATCGATTTTATATTCCTCAATCCATTGTTTTACAACACGCTCTACATAATTTTGAGTTCTTACCGATTGATGATTAAAATCTTCTCCAACACTATAAGTATGTTTTGCTTCTGTATTGAAATAAGGATTCTCTGCTGTTGGAGATCCAAATCCGTCACCGTCAGGATCATTCATCCACATTCTCACCATTGGGTTTCTTCCAAAGGCGTGATTTAGAGCAACGTCAAGAATAACTGCGATTCCATTTTGGTGACACACGTCAATTAATTCTTTTAACTTATCTGAAGTTCCGTAAAATTTATCCAAAGCCATATGAAATGAAGTATTATACCCCCAGCTTTCATTGCCTTCAAATTCCATTACTGGCATTAATTCGATTGCATTTATTTTTAAGTTTTTAAAATAATCGATTTTATCAATTAAACTTTGATAATTTCTGGCAGCATCAAAATCGCGAACCAAAACTTCATAAACCACCAATTTTTCTTTTTCTGGTTTTGTAAAATTGGTTACTTGCCAATTATAAGCAGCTTGACCTGTTTTTAAAACTGTAACTTCAAAATTTTGTCCCGCAGGATAAGCAGGTAAATTTGGATAAGATGCGGCAGGTATAAAAGGATCATCATAAGGTGATAAAACTAATGTAGAATATGGATCTGCCGTTTTTACCATTGAAGGTGAATTTGTAAGCGGCGTTGCATCTACTACCCAATATTGATACGTATTATTTGCTCCTGAAACTAATCCGGTTAGTTCTAACCAGAATTTTCCTGAAGTTGGATCTTTTTTCATGGCATACGCCGATGTAGGCTGCCAGTTATTAAAGCTTCCTGCAACGTAAACAAAGTCTTTTAAAGGCGCATCTAAAACCAAAGTTGCTTTTGTAGCGTTAGTAGGATTATAATTTATTCCATCAACTAAACCTGTTGGCATTGCTGCAGAAACTGTATTTGGATTTACAACAACTGAAAACTTTTTAGAAATAGTAGTTGCTCCCTGTGTTACACTTAATTCATAACTTTGATTTGCTGTAATAGCGGTATGATTAAATGAATAACTTGCTGTAGCGGTATTAGAATTAATAACCGTTCCGTTTGATTTTAGAGAATAACTTGCATTTCCATTTGTGTTTTTTGCTGCAATAGTAAAGTTCGATCCGGAAGAAATAATTGTTGTACTATTTTCTACTGGTGAAGTAAGTGAAACCTGAAAAGAGCCTACTTCAACCACAATATCCTGTGATTGCTTACCTCCGCTGCCGTCTTTAGCTTTAACCAAAAAACCTATTTTTCCAATTCCGTTTCTAGCAAAATAAACAGAAGGCGTAAAGGTTTTTGTATAAGTATCTGTTCCGGCATTATAAGTGAATTTACTGGCTTCATTTGATGCAGTCCACGATCCGTTTGACGGCGAATCCATTTGATTAGCATCACTTACATCATAAGACCATGACCAAAGATATAATGCGTTTCCGGTTACTCCCCATTTACTTTCATCGATATTTCCATTAATAGTTATTGTTATTGGAGTTGTATCTTCAAAACTGGATGGACTTATCGAGTAAGTTACTGTTTGTTGCAATTGTGCAAATGAAATTGCCGATAACAGAAGAAATATTATTAGTATAGTTTTTTTCATAATGTGGTTTGGTTAGATTAGTATTATAAAAAAAGGCTATCATAGAGATAGCCTTTCCAATATTTACATTAAAAATTAATCTAATGTTATAGTTTTTGCAACGTTGTCAATTTTTAAAACTCTAAGTCCGGTTGGTCCGGTATATTTGAAGTTTTTATCTCCATCATTTGCATTTACCAATTCTGAGTCAATTACATAACCAGCGTTAGCGTAATACTCAAAGTTATGACTATTATCTCCTCCCCAGTTGCCTCCGCTTGTAAAGTCGTTCTTTAAAAACTCTCTAAAAGCTTCTCCATTTTTAAGAACAAGACTTACCTGATAGATTTTTGTTTGTCCGCTAACAAGAGGAAATTCAGTTTCAGCATCTCCATCCCATGACCATCCGCCAGGAGTTGCACCTCCAACTAACCAGTGAGAACTAGCTAATGGCGCGTGATAAGGAGTCGCTTTAAAAGTAATTGAATCTGAATATTGCGGAAGCCCGTCAGCACCTATTACAGCCTTAATACGTAACTCCACATCGTTTACTTCTTTCTCAATAAACCCTCCATTAACCAATGCAGAGTTTAGTTCTTCTACTGTTAATGCCTTTGAAACTGCAGTAGTACTCGATACCGTCATTGGACTTTTAAAATCAGTTCCTGCTTTTGCAATTTGAATTGTATAGTTTACTATTACAGCACTTCCAACATAGGTTGCTTTGTCCCATGTAACAGTTGTAGCAATTTGTTTCTCAGTTTCCTTTGAAAGCACAATACTGAAACCGTCTTGTGGTGTTAATAATACCGGAGCAGTTCCTACAGCAATAACAGGTCTGTTTTCTACATCATCAGCATTACATGAGATCGCAAGTACACCAATAAATGCGATTAAAATTTTATATATATTTTTCATTTGAATGTTTTATAAAATTAGTATCCAGTGTTTTGCTTTAATGTTGGGTTCGCCTGAATGTTTCTTGCAGGAATTGGCATAAGGTCTCTGTAAGACTCTGTAGAATTCCCATTGATAGAACCACCTTTCCACTGCCAGATTTTAGATCCTCCTGTGAATTTTCCAAAACGAATTAAATCCGTTCTTCTGTGACATTCCCAAAACAATTCTCTTCCTCTTTCATCTAAGATAAAATCAAGTGTTAACTCAGGAAGTGTAATTGTTTGTGCATTTGCTCTGGTTCTAATTTGATTAATATAACCTAAAGCTGTATTAATGTTTCCTGTACTCGCTCCTCTAAGAGTTGCTTCTGCATACATTAAATAAGCATCAGTTAATCTGAACATTGGGAAATCAATATCCGGAATATCATTTCTTTGAGCTGCAGAACCATCTGCATTCTTATTGATGTATTTTGTTACCGCATAACCATCTGTAAAAGTTCCAACATTGTTAATGTTTTTTGATTGACCATCAACATAAAATGTTCCTCTGTTATCAGCAGTTGCTGTTTCGTCAGGGAAAAGATTTACAAACTCTCTACGAGTTCTGATTCCCTGCCATCCACCATCCATACCTCTTGATGCAGCATTCATACTACCTCCAATAGAAGCGTGCATAATAAAACTCATTCCTCCACCAGTAGCTCTGATTGCGTTACCATCACCAACAATTGGGAAAATAAATTCTGACTGAGCACCATTTCTGTTGTTGTCAGCAGAGAATAAATAACGGTAAGGAACATTTGCGAAAGTATATCCTGAATTAATAACTTCACTACACATTGTAGCAGCGTCATTATTTCTATCAACTCCTGTATATACTTTAGAATTTAAATAAATTTGTGCCAATAAAAATTTAGCAGCCGTTTTATCTACTCTACCATATTCATTACTTTTTGAAGCCGCCAAACTATTATCTAAATCTTTCAATTCAGATTCAACAAAAGCAAAAACTTCTGCTCTTGATTTTTGTACCGGATAATAGAATCCAACAGGATCATTTTCTGTAGTAATTGGCACATTTCCAAACAAATCCATTAGGTTATAATAAGAAAACGCTCTTAAAAAACGAGCTTCAGCTCTAAATGTAGCGATTTCGGCTTTTAAGTTTGCATCAACACCTCTTGCTGTTAATTTCTCATCAGTAGTTTGTCTTAAAAACTCATTAGCTACACTAATATGATAAAACGCTCTTGAGAATGTCCCTTCTAAAAATTCATTAGCAGGAGCCCATGTTTGCGCGTTTATCGTTGGTAAAGTACCATCTGCCCAAGCAATAATAGCTTCATCTGTAGAAAATTCCTGTGTAACAAAAAGCAATCTTAAGTAACTGCTAAAGTCACCACCAAGTCCTGAAATATCCGGGTTTCTTCCAGGTATTGAAGCATCTCCATCACCATCATTTCCTCCCACATACAAGCCAGCGTATAATTTAGCTAATACTTGTTTATAAGATGCCGGATCTTGAAAGAATGTCTCAGATAAAAACTCATCATCATCCTTTGGTGTCACGTTTAAATCGTCCGTACACGAGGTAAGCGTCATACTTAATCCTAAAACGAATAGGAAAAAATAAGATATATATTTAAATGATATTTTCATTTTGTTTATTTTTAAATTTTTGATTTCAGTCTACTATTAGAAATTGGCATTAACTCCAAACAAGAAAGTTCTTGCTCTTGGGTAAACATTATTATCAATTCCGTTGAATTTCTCAGGATCTAATCCATTGTACTTCGTAAGAATGAAAACATTTTGAACACCAGCTGTAAATCTTAAAGAAGCTGCTTTAATGATTGTTTTATCAAAAGTATATCCAAGTGTAACGTTATCTAACTTTATAAAAGAAGCATCTTTAATAAAATAGTCAGATAAGTAACGTTGTGTTCCGTTATCTTCAAAAGTAAAGCCTGTATTAAAATAATCTGAACTTACGTTAGACAAATCTGTTTGTCTTCTCAAACCTGCATCAGAATATCCTAAATTAGAACTTACGTTGTCAAAAATTTTGTTTCCAACACTTGCTCTCCAGTTCATTGTAAAATCAAACTTTTTGTAGTTTAAAGTAGAAAATAAACCAAAAGTATAATCCGGAGCAGTTTTACCAGCTCTGTAACGGTCACCTGCATCAATTTTTCCATCTGCATTTCTATCTACATAAGCTCCTGCGATTGGTCTTTTGTTTGCATCATATAATTGTTCGTAAACAAAAAATGAATTTGGTGCATATCCTACTGAGTTAATCTGGATTTTATTTCCATTTCCACCCGCTATATTGTCTCCGGTCAAATAACCTTGAAAACCTGGAACTGTAGTTCCTAATTCTGATATTTCCTGATCAATATAAGTTGTGTTGAAAGCTACATTCCAAGTCAAATTATCATTTTTAACAATGTCAGAAGCAATACTAAACTCAACTCCTTTTGTTCTTACACTACCAATATTAAAGAAACCTTGATTTCTAATATTAGCACCATCAGGAACTGCAATATCTGCTAATAAATCAGTTGATTTTTTATCAAAGTAGTTAACTGATCCTGTAATTCTGTCGTTTAAAAATCCGTAATCAATACCAATGTTAGCTTCCGCTAATTCTTCCCATTTAATATCCGGGTTGTAACCTTCTGGTCTCGCTGTTGAATAAATAGTGTTACCAAAAACATACTGAGAATTGATTGTTCCAATAGTTACCCTGCGTAAATAATCATATTGAGCAGAAATATCCTGCTGACCGGTTGTACCGTAACCAACTCTTAATTTTAAAGTTGAAAGTGTTTCATTTCCTTTCAAGAAAGCTTCTTCAGAAAGATTCCATGCAAAAGCAGCTCCACCAAAATTACCCCATCTGTTATCTTCAGAAAAACGAGAAGTTCCGTCTCTTCTGTAATTTAAAGTCAATAAATATCTACTATCATAACCTAAATTCAAACGTCCAAAAAACGATTGTAAATTTACATCCGGTTCTGTAGTAACATCCTCGTTAGGATTTGGTTGTCTTGTCTCTCCAGATTGATATTTTTCTCTTTGAAACAATTGGTAGTTATAACCAGCTGTTGCATCAACTTTAATTTTTCCTAAATCTTTAGTATAATTAAAATAAGCATTTAAGTTTTTGTTTTGAAGTGCATCTGTATAACTAGAGTAGTTTCCTAAGTTTACATAAGCCGCATCAGTAAAAGCTTTTGGCTGATATCCTAATGCACTTTGAGTGCTTACTTCAGTGTAACCGCTACTATCAAATCTATCAATACCAGCTTCTACAACCGCTCTTAAATCTTCAAAGAAATGAAATTTGTAGTCTAATCTAATGTTACCCCATTTTCTTGTAGAAGTTGCTCTTCTTTCATCCTGATTTAATCTTGCAACAGGATTTCTTGCCGGTAATAAAGGTAGGTTTCCTGTTGGCTCTAACCATTCGAAATATCCATCATAACGAGAACCTGCTTCATAAACTGACTGTGTTGGATCAAAACCAATTGCACTTCCTATGACAGCTCCTTCATCTTGAAATCTATTCTTCCCGAAAGAAAGGTTTCCGCTAATATCAATTTTTAAATGATTATCAAATAAAACCGGATTTAACGATAACGATGTCGTAGTTCTTTCAAAAGAAGTATTTCTTAAGATTCCAGGATTATCAACATTTCCAACAGATAAACGTACTGGTAACTTGTTAAATAGTGAACCACTTACAGAGATATTGTTGTTTGTTGTTAATGCTGTATGGAAAATTTCATCCTGCCAGTTTGTATTAGCATTTCCTAATAATGCTTGTTGAGCAGTTGAACCTTTCGTATTTACTAATTGGCGGTATTGACTTGCACTCATTACATCTACTGTATTAGCAACCGTATTGATACCTACCTGAGAACTAAAGTTTACTTTAACAGCACCTTTTGTTCCTTTTTTAGTCGTAATAACGATAACACCATTTGCAGCACGAGATCCGTAGATTGCAGCAGCAGAAGCGTCTTTAAGAACTGTAAACGACTCAATATCATTAGGATCAATTGTAGACAAAATACTTGTAGATCCTTCTGGCTTAGTATTACTTAACGGAAGACCGTCTAATACAATCAATGGCTCATTCGACGCATTTAAAGAAGATCCTCCACGGATTCTAATATCTGCTTTTGCACCTGGAGCTCCTCCTCCTGTTACATTAACACCTGAAATACGGCCGCTAATTAAACTTTCCGGAGTTACATTTATACCTTTGTTAAATTCTTTAGCAGAAATTTGTGATACAGATCCTGTTGCGTCTTTTTTCTTAACAGTTCCATAACCTACTTGTACTACAACTTCCTTAAGTTGATTAGTATCTTCCTCTAAAGTTACATTTAATGTTTTCTGTCCATTAAAATCAATCGTTGTAGTTTTGTAACCAATAAAAGAAACAACAATTTTATTACCATTCTTAACATTTGATAGTTGGTAAATACCATCAAATCCTGTAGATGTTCCGCCTGGAGCACCTTGCACACTTACATTTACCCCTGGTATTGGCTGACCTGTTGCTTTATCGACAACAGTCCCGCTTACAGTGTTTTGAGCTAACACAGTGAACGGCAACAATAGGAATAAAAATAACAACTTTTTGTAAATTGTTTTCATACTTTTTGTTTAAATTAGTTTGAGTTTGTGATTGTTAGTTAAGTTTTTAATTTTACTTCGAATTCCAAAATTATCAATTTATTAACATGCCCGACCAGACACAAATTATTATGCGTTACGAAAACGTGGTAGTGTTGAAAACTTTCTACATTTTGTAATCTTTTCAGTCAAAAATTATCAATTCTAAAAATATTAGATACCTTTATTATTAATTAGATTTTTTTCAATTAAAAGCATGAAACGTAAAATAACTCTAAAACAGATTGCAAAAGAACTAGACGTGTCAATTTCAACTGTCTCAAAATCACTCAGAAACAGTCTCGAAATTGGAGAAGAAACACGCTTAAAAGTGCAGGCTTTTGCGAAGTTTTATAACTATAAACCCAACAATATTGCCCTTAGTTTAAAAAACCGAAAAACTAAAAGTATCGGTATCATTATTCCCGAAATTGTACATTATTTTTTCTCTACCGTAATCAACGGAATTGAGCAGGTTGCCAACGAAAATGGTTATAGCGTTGTCATCTGTTTATCTGATGATTCTTTTGATAAAGAAGTTTTAAATATGGAGATGTTAGCCAACGGAAGTATCGATGGTTTTATCATGTCTCTTTCTAAAGAAACGCAGTACAAAGGTGATTTTCACCACATTACCGAAGTCATCAATCAAGGAATGCCGGTTGTAATGTTCGATCGCGTAACCAACGATATTTTATGTGATAAAGTTATTATTGATGATAAAGCCGCAGCATACGAAGCCGTTCAGAGTTTAATTGATAACGGACGAAAAAAAATAGCTTTAGTAACAACCGTAGATTATGTAAGTGTTGGGAAATTGCGAACAGATGGTTATGAAAAAGCATTATTAGACAACGGATTACCTTTCAACGAAGATTTAATTATAAAAATTGAAGACGTAGATACCTGCGAAATCACAATCAGCGAACTTCTACATGCCAGAGCTTTTGATGCTGTTTTTGCTGTAAATGAACTTTTTGCGGTGACAATTATCAAAACTGCGTCAAAAATGGGCCTTAAAGTTCCAGAAGATTTGGCCGTAATTGCTTTTACCGACGGAATTATTTCTAAATATTCAACTCCAAGTATTACAACAGTAAGCCAAAGCGGTGAAAAAATGGGAAATAAAGCAGCTAAAATGCTGATCGAAAGACTCGAAGCCGAACATGACGACGATGAAGAAGAAAATGAAAATTACACCACAGAAGTAATAGAAACCCATCTTATAAAAAGAGAATCTACTGACTAATTTTCTTAAAATCAACACTTTCTAAAGCCATAATTAATATTTATGGCTTTTTTGTTAGCATTAATAAAAAAATAATTTATACTTTTACGCCCGTCAAGGCTTTTACTTTTACTTCGAAAAAACAGTAAGTTTTGATAAGCAAAGCGCTTATCGTATAATTTTTCAAATTACGATAATGGAAAAGCGTAAATTAAGTTTCTGGGAAATTTGGAACATGAGTTTCGGTTTCTTAGGAATACAATTTGGTTTTGCACTGCAAAACGCAAATACCTCAAGAATTTTTGAAACCCTAGGTGCTAAAATTGACGAAATCCCTATTTTATGGATTGCAGCTCCTGTTTCTGGTTTAATTATTCAGCCTATAATTGGTTATTTTAGTGACAGAACCTGGACTCGTTTAGGAAGACGTCGTCCGTATTTTTTAGTTGGGGCAATTTTGTCTTCTATCGCCTTATTTATTATGCCCAACTCTCCAACTTTATGGATTGCAGCTGGAACTTTATGGATCATGGATGCCTCGATAAATGTTTCTATGGAACCTTTCCGCGCATTTGTTGGAGATAATTTACCCGAAAAACAGCGAACATTAGGTTTTGCAATGCAAAGTTTCTTTATCGGAACCGGAGCTGTTGTGGGTTCTGTTTTACCTTATCTTTTCTCAAATGTTTTTGGCGTAAGTAATACTGCTCCTGAAGGAATTATTCCTGATTCTGTAAAATGGTCATTTTATATTGGTGGAGTAGCTTTCTTACTTTCTGTACTATGGACGGTTTTCAAAACAAAAGAATATACTCCTGAAGAGCTTCATGCTTTTGAAACAGAAAGCAAAAAAGGGAAAGAAGATTTAATCATAGAACCAGAAAATGAATCCAAAAGCAATATCAAAAGACAATTGTTTTTAGGTTTATTATTGGCTTCGGTTGGTGCTTTAGTTTCTTTTTTAATTTTTGAAAACAGTTTAGCGAAAGAACTTTACATTCTCTTCATCGGATTAGTTTTCATGGGAGTTTTATTCATCATTGCTTCACAATTAAGAAATCAAAAAGTTCATAACGGTTTCACTATCATTATGACCGATTTATTGAATATGCCAAAAACAATGAAAAAATTGGCATGGGTTCAGTTTTTCTCTTGGTTTGCACTTTTCTCTATGTGGATTTATACTACACAAGCTGTAACACAACACATTTTTGGTACAACAGATACTACTTCAAAAGTATACAATGACGCTGCTGACTGGGTTTCAGTTTTATTTACAGTTTATAACGGTATTGCCGCTGCAGTTGCTTTTTTATTGCCTGTCGTTGCAAAAAAAGTAGGCGTTAGAGCAACACATTTACTGGCCTTATGTGCTGGAGGTGTTGGTTTAATTTCTATCTATTTTATTGGTGATAAACAAATGTTGATACTCCCAATGTTAGGAGTTGGTATCGCATGGGCAAGTATTTTATCTATGCCTTACGCCATGTTATCTGGTGCTTTACCAGCAGCAAAAATGGGGTATTATATGGGAGTTTTCAACTTCTTCGTAGTAATTCCACAAATTGTAGCAGCGACCATTTTAGGATTTGTAATCAAACAATTCTTCCATAATGAGCCTATTTACGCCTTAATTATTGGTGGTGTATCAATGATTTTCGCAGGATTATTGACCCTTCGAGTAAATAGCAGAACTAAAATTGAAATTCATGACTAAAAAAGCATTCATATTCGATCTTGACGGCGTAATCGTAGACACTGCCAAATATCACTTTTTAGCCTGGCAGAAAATTGCTCAGTCTTTAAACATAAACTTTACACACGAAGACAACGAATTACTAAAAGGCGTAAGTCGTGTTCGTTCTTTAGATATAATTCTTGGATTAGGAAATGTTGAAGCTTCTCAGGAAGATAAAGACAAATGGCTGATCCAGAAAAATGAAGATTACTTATCTTATTTGGTTGACATGGATGAAAGTGAGATTCTTCCAGGAGTTGCTAAAATTCTAAAACTATTAAAAGATAAAAACCAGGGAATTGCATTGGGTTCTGCCAGTAAAAATGCAAGACCTATTTTAGAAAAAACAGGTATCATTTCGTATTTCGATGTGATTGTTGATGGAAACGACGTTACAAACGCAAAACCGGATCCTGAAGTTTTCTTAAAAGCGGCTCAATTCTTAAATATTGATCCAAAAAATTCAATTGTATTTGAAGATTCTGTTGCCGGAATTCAGGCAGCGAATATCGCAGAAATGGTAAGTGTTGGAATTGGTGAGGAAACAATTTTACATGAGGCTGATTTCATTTTTAAAGATTTCACACAAATAGATGAAAACTTTATTGAATCATTAATCACAAAAAATCAATCATAAAATCAATCATTCAATCACAAAAAACACTGTAAAAACAAATGAATCAAGATTATATTAAACCAGACAATTGGTCGGTTATAGAAGAAGGATTTGATGCCGAAAGAGTAAAATCGTCGGAAAGTCTTTTTAGTATCGGAAATGGTGCTATGGGACAGCGCGCGAATTTTGAAGAATCTTATTCTGGCGAAACCTTTCAGGGAAGTTACATTGCCGGAATTTACTATCCGGACAAAACAAAAGTGGGCTGGTGGAAAAACGGTTATCCGAAATATTTTGCCAAAGTACTAAACGCTCCAAACTGGATTGGAATTGACGTTATAATCAACGAAGAAAATCTGGATTTGAATACGTGTACCGAAGTTAGAAATTTCCGCAGAGAATTGAATATGAAAGAAGGATGGTACAATCGTTCTTTTGAAGCTGTTCTTAAAAACGGAACTGAAATTGCGGTAAATGTTCGTCGTTTTCTTTCGTTAGATTTAGACGAAGCCGGAGTTATCAAATATGATATTACGCCTTTAAACAAAGATGCTAAAATCGTTTACAAACCGTATATCGATGCCGGAGTAACCAATGAAGATGCAAACTGGGAAGAAAAATTCTGGGAACCTCTTGAAGTTAAAAAAGGTACAAATGAAGCTTTTGTAACGGCTCAGACTTTTAAAACGCATTTTAAAGTTACGACTTTCATGCACAACACGATTTTGGCAAACGGAGAAAACATTAATGTTTCGCCTTCCACAATCGATTCAACAACAGACAAAGTTCAATATACATACGGAACTATTATTGCAAAAGGACAAACCTCATCAATTCAAAAAATTGGCGGATATACTGTTTCTTTAAACCATGAAAATACTTTGGCTGGAGCCGAAAAAGTAATCAAATCTGCTGTAAATTCAGGATATGATGCTTTACTTCAAAATCAAATCGATGCCTGGGCAAAAATCTGGGAAATGTCAGATATTACTATTGAAGGCGATGTTAAAGCACAGCAGGGAATTCGTTTCAATATTTTCCAATTGAACCAAACGTATTCTGGAAAAGACAGCCGATTAAATATTGGTCCAAAAGGATTTACCGGAGAAAAATACGGTGGATCTACTTATTGGGATACTGAAGCATATTGTATTCCGTTTTACATGGCGACAAAAGATCAACAGGTTGCGAGAAACTTATTGACGTATCGTTACAATCAATTGGATAAAGCGATTGAAAACGCTAAAGATAATTTAGGTTTCAAAAATGGCGCTGCATTATATCCGATGGTTACCATGAATGGTGAAGAATGTCACAACGAATGGGAAATCACGCACGAAGAAATCCACCGAAATGGTGCGATTGCTTTTGCGATTTATAACTATAACCGTTACACGGGTGATTACTCTTATATACCAGAAAAAGGTTTAGAAGTTTTAATCGGAATTGCGCGTTTCTGGCATCAAAGAGCTTCTTTTTCGACAGACAAAAATCAATATGTAATTCTTGGCGTTACAGGTCCAAACGAATACGAAAATAACATCAACAATAATTTCTACACCAATTATATTGCAAAATGGTGTATTGATTTTGCTGCAGATCAAATCAATAAAGTAGCACTGGAATATCCTGCAGATCATGAGCGTATTTTAGAAAAAGTAAATCTTTCTGCTGAAGAAATTAAGGAATGGAAAAAAGTAGCTGATAATATGTATTTCCCAGTTTCTAAAGAACTTGGAATTTATCTGCAGCAAGACGGATTTTTAGACAAAGATTTAGTACCTGTAAAAGATTTAGATCGTTCACAACGTCCGATTAACCAAAAATGGTCTTGGGATCGCGTTTTACGTTCGCCATACATTAAACAAGCCGACGTTTTACAAGGTTTTTATTTCTTCGAAGATCATTTTTCAAGAGAAGAATTAGAGCGTAATTTTGATTTTTACGAATCATTTACAGTTCACGAAAGTTCACTTTCGCCTTGCGTACACTCGATTCAGGCTGCTCTTTTAGACAAAATGGATATGGCGTATACTTTCTATTTAAGAACGTCTCGTTTAGATCTTGACGATTATAATAAAGAAGTAGAAGAAGGCTGTCACATCACGTCAATGGCCGGAACATGGATGAGTATTGTAGAAGGTTTTGGAGGAATGCGTGTTAAAAACGACCAGCTTCATTTCTCACCAAAAATTCCAAAAGAATGGAAAGGTTATTCATTTAAAATCAATTTCAGGAATCAGATTTTGAAAGTAGCTGTAAATCATGATGAAACTACATTTACTGTAGACGGCGATCAAGATTTAACAATTGTAGTTAACGGAAATTCTGTAATTGCAAGTAAATTTGTACAAATAAATTAAATTACAATACCTTAAAACTTAAAAACATGAAAAACTTATTTTTCGCAAGTTTAGTTCTGTTTGCGGTTAGCACTATTGCTAAAGCGCAACAATTAAAATCGCCCGAAGGAAAGTTCGTAATGGAATTTTCGCTTCAAAGCGATGGAACTCCAACTTACAATTTAAAATACAAAAACAAAGAAGTTGTAAAAACCAGTAAATTAGGTCTTGAACTGAAAGACGACAAAAAATCTTTACTGAACGATTTTACAATTGCTGACACAAAAACTTCTACATTCGACGAAACCTGGACACCGGTTTGGGGAGAAGTAGATCATATCAGAAATCATTATAATGAACTGGCTGTGACTTTAAACCAAAAAGGAACAGACAGACAAATCGTAATTCGTTTTCGTTTATTTGATGACGGTCTTGGATTTAGATATGAATTCCCAGCGCAAAAGAATCTTACTTATTTTGTAATTAAAGAAGAAAGATCTCAATTTGCCATGACTGGAGATCATACTGCTTTCTGGATTCCGGGAGATTATGATACTCAGGAATACGATTATACAAAATCGAAATTATCTGAAATTAGAGGTTTATCTGAAAAAGCATATACAGCAAATGTTTCTCAAAAGAACTTTTCTCCAACAGGAGTTCAGACTTCTTTGATGTTAAAAACAGCTGATGGAATCTACATCAACTTACACGAAGCAGCTTTGATCAACTATTCTTGTATGCACTTGAATTTAGATGATAAAAACTTAGTTTTCGAATCTTGGTTAACGCCAGATGCAAAAGGAGATAAAGGTCATATGCAGGCTCCAAATCACTCTCCTTGGAGAACGATTATGGTAAGTGATGATGCCAGAGAAATCTTAGCTTCAAAAATGACGTATAACTTAAACGATCCTTCAAAAATCGATAACACATCTTGGATTAAACCAGTAAAATATATTGGTGTTTGGTGGGAAATGATTACAGGAAAAAGCTCTTGGTCTTACACAAACGATTTTCCAACAGTACAATTAGGCGTTTCTGATTTCTCAAAAGCTAAACCAAGCGGAACTCACGGAGCAAACAATGCTAACGTAAAAAAATACATTGATTTTGCTGCTGCAAATGGCTTCGACGCTGTTTTGGTTGAAGGATGGAACGAAGGCTGGGAAGACTGGTTTGGACATTCTAAAGATTATGTTTTTGATTTCGTAACACCTTACCCGGATTTTGATGTGAAAGGTCTACACGAATATGCAAAATCGAAAGGTGTAAAAATCATCATGCACCACGAAACTTCTGGTTCTGTTCGTAACTACGAGCGCCACATGGACAAAGCGTACAAATTCATGAATGATAATGGATACGATGCTGTAAAAAGCGGTTATGTTGGAGATATTTTGCCTCGAGGTGAAAATCACTACGATCAATGGATTGTAAACCACTATCAGTATGCAATTGAAAAAGCAGCAGATTATAAAATTATGGTGAACGCTCACGAAGCAGTTCGTCCAACAGGAATTGCCAGAACATATCCTAACTTAATTGGAAATGAAGCAGCAAGAGGAACAGAATACCAAGCTTTTGGAGGTTCTAAACCAAATCACGTTACAGTATTGCCATTTACAAGATTAATCGGTGGTCCAATGGATTACACGCCTGGAATCTTCGAAATGGATATCAGCAAAATGAATCCTGATAACAAATCGCATGTAAACAGTACAATTTGTAATCAATTAGCATTGTACGTTACGATGTACAGTCCATTACAAATGGCTGCTGATACTCCGGAGAATTACAACCGTTTTCCAGATGCTTTCCAATTCATCAAAGATGTAGCAGTTGACTGGTCAGAAAGTAAATATATCGAGGCTGAGCCTGGAGATTTTATCACCGTTGCCCGTAAAGCAAAAGGAACAAACAATTGGTTCGTAGGAAACGTAAACGGAGAAACTTCTCGTACATCAAACATCGATTTTAGTTTCCTAGAAAAAGGTAAAAAATACACTGCAACAATTTATGCTGATGCAAAAGATGCGCATTACAAAACAAATCCGCAAGCTTACACCATCAAGAAAATTGCTGTAACTAGTAAATCAAAATTATCGCAATTGTCTGCTCCTGGCGGAGGATATGCAATAAGTATTATTGAAACCAAATAACACCCTAAAAGACAAGTAGTCCTCCCCAAGATTGCTTGTCTTTTTTTCTATCAAATGGAATTTAGAAGTTAACTTTGAGGTAATTATTTTCTTCCATCATTAGATAAATTAATATGAACTTCAAAATTAAATTCCTGACTTTTCTTTTTGTCATATTTGGAATTAATACCTATTCGCAAACCAAAACAAAAGCTTCTTACAATTATCTTTTGTATTTGCCTAAAGATTATGCAAACGGAACCAAAAAATATCCTCTTGTAATCTATTTACATGGTGGCTCGCAGAAAGGAAATGATTTAAATAAATTGAAAATTTACGGCCTACCCTATTTAGTAGAAAAAGGTCAGAATTTCGATTTCATAATAGCTTCTCCACAATGTCCGGATAATAGATACTGGTCAACAGAGAATTGGTTTGAATCGCTTTACGCCGAATTAAATTCGAAATACAGAATTGATACAGACCGAATTTATCTAACCGGAGTAAGTATGGGAGGTTATGGAACGTTTATTACAGCTTTGGATTTTCCCGATAAATTTGCTGCTATTGTACCACTTTGTGGCGGTGTAAATGACAGCGATTTAACCCGAATATGCAATTTGAGCAAAATTCCGGTCTGGGCATTTCACGGAACAGCTGATGATAAAATTCCATTTAGCGAAACGGAAAGAATTGAAAAAGCACTTGAATCATGCGAAAGCAATAAAAATTTCAAGTTTACTCCTTTAGAAAATGAAGGTCACGGAATTGAATATTTATATCAAACAAAACCCGAAATCTATCAATGGATATTGAATCAAAAAAAATAATTTTAAAATCTAAAGATAAAATCGCTTAATCATTATTATAAATGAAACCAAACATTATAGCTTTCCTTTTGACTCTTTTACTCATTTCATGTCATCAAAAAAACGAAAAAATCAGTACAGCAAAAACTGAGATTCCAAAAACAGATTCTATTGAAAAAATTGACATTGATAAAACGCTTTTTTCTGTTTATGAATTATCAAAAACAACAACAGCCATCGTAGCAAATCTTCAAGAGAAAAACACTTATGAAGGTGCTAAATTTGATAAAATTTTTGATCAGGTAAATGCTAAAGATTCTTTATATAATGTATTGGAAAGAGACTCAGCCAAAGTTAAAAATTTTGAATATTATGACACTTTAGGGCCTTACAAACTCATAAAAAACAAAACATTAGAAAAAGAAGTAAAAAAAATTATCGAAAAGAGCTATTATGTTTATGGTACAAAGGGATTTTCAAAAGTGACTATAAATAATGTTATTATGGGACTTGATGAGTGTCGAACAAATTTCATTGCTTTTCCTATTGAAGATTTTGACACCGCTAAAAACGGGAAACCAATTTTCTGTTCCAAACAATTATTAAATATCAATTATCACAAAAGCTATTCTGATATTCAAAAGAAAGTTCGTGCATTTTATGATAAAGAAAGTACGAGTTATGATTATACAGATGAAATAAAACCTACTGTATTTGCCAATATAGGTAATGCGTATTTTATATATCGCGATGATTTTATTTGGGGAAAAGATCTTGAAAAAAGTAAATGCAAATTCCCAGCAAGAACTATTTATATCGTGAATAAAGACAACCCTGTAAAAAAATTCTGGGTTGACGGTTTAGATCTATTTGGAATTCCTTGTGACTAAAAACAAACAATATATCTGCAAGGTTTTAGAAAGCCTTCAGGAAACTAAAAACTACATACTATGAACACACAAAAACATTCATTTTATAAACTAATTCTACTAGTTCTCTTATTTACCGCTTCCGCGAAAGCGCAAATCCAAAAAGTAGAACCGCCTTTCTGGTACGCGGGAATGAAAAATCCGGAAGTACAAATCATGTTCTACGGAAAAAACATTGCACAATATGAAGCTTCGGTTTCTAACAATGTTGCGATTAAAAATGTAGAAAAAACAGAAAACCCTAACTACGTTTTCATTACAATTGACACACAAAACTTAAAAGCATCTGAACTTATTTTTTCTTTTAAATTGAAAAATAAAGTCGCTTTTACTCAAAAATATTCTCTTAAAGAAAGAAGATCCAATTCAGCCGACAGAAAAAGTTACGATGCATCAGACATGATGTATTTAATTATGCCGGATCGTTTTGCTAACGGAAATCCGAAAAACGACAGTGATGCAACTTTAACTGAAAAAGGAAACCGCGCAGAACCGGGCGGGCGTCACGGCGGAGATATCGAAGGAATTATCAAAAACTTAGATTATATTTCGTCTCTTGGCGCAACGACAATCTGGAGCACACCTTTATGCGAAGACAACGACAAACAGCATTCATACCATACTTACGGACAATCTGATGTTTACAAAATCGATCCGCGTTACGGAACAAATGACGATTACGCTCGTTTATCTGCAGAAATGCACAAAAAGAACATGAAACTGGTTATGGATTATGTAACCAATCACTGGGGAATTACGCATTGGATGATGAAAGATATTCCAACCAAAACCTGGTTCAACCAATTCGAAACTTTCACACAGACACATCACAGACGCGAGGTTATTACAGATATTCACGCTTCAAAAACAGATCAAGAAGTTTGTGTTGATGGCTGGTTTGTGCCTTCTATGCCCGATTTAAATTTAAGAAATCCGCTTGTGGCAAAATACTTAACGCAAAACGCGATTTGGTGGATTGAATTTGCAAATCTTGACGGTTTCCGTGTTGATACTTATAATTATTCAGACAAAACAGCAATGTCAAATTGGGCAAAAGCGATTACAGATGAATATCCAAACTTTAATATTGTAGGTGAAATCTGGATGCACAATCAGGCAAATTTATCGTTTTGGCAAAAAGACAGTAAAGTTGGGGCAATTGAAAACTACAATTCGAATCTTCCAAGTGTAATGGATTTTACGCTTCAAAGTCAGGTAACTTCTACTTTCAACGAAGACGAACCAACTTGGGACAACGGATTGATTAAATTCTACAACAATTTTGCAATGGATTTTTTATATCCAAACACAAATAACATTTTGGTTTTTGCCGAAAATCACGATACAGATCGTATGAATGATAAGTTCAAATACGATCTTCCAAAATATAAACTGGCGATGACTTTGTTAGCTACTATTCGTGGAATTCCACAAGTTTATTACGGTTCAGAAATCGGAATGGGCGGAGACAAAAGCAAAGGCGATGCCGATATTCGTCAGGATTTCCCAGGCGGATGGGCTGGCGATAAAAACAATGCTTTCACAAAAGAAGGAAGAACGACACAACAAGCTTCTTACTTTGATTTCACTTCAAAATTATTCAACTGGAGAAAAACAAACGAAGCTGTGCATTTCGGAAAAATGACACATTATATTCCGGAAAACAATACTTATGTGTATTTCAGATATACAGATGCTAAAACCGTAATGGTAGTTTTCAATAACAATGCAAAAGAGCAAATTGTAAAAACAAACCGTTTTAAAGAAAACATCAAAAACTTTAAATCAGGAAAAGATGTGATCACAGGAAAAACATTTGATTTAAGTTCTGAAATTAAATTGGAACCAAAATCGGCTTTAGTTTTAGAGTTAGAATAACAATATATTTCTCTCGCAGATTTAGGAGATTGAGCAGATAATTTAAAAAGAAAATCTGCTGATCTGCAAGATCTGCGAGAAACTATTTTTTTTCGCCACGAATTCACGAATTATTTTTTACAATCTTTAAGAATAAAAATTCGTGAATTCGTGGCTATTTTTTTCAACATTATGTACGTCTAAAAAATTTCTAAATAATGAAAAAATACGCTATCCTTTGTTTATCTTTAGTATTCATAATTATGGGTTGTTCTGGCTCAAAATCAGTTTCAATGAATAAAGACAATACTTCAAAAACACCTTTCTTTTGGGAAGGCGCAAATGTTTATTTTTTACTTACAGACCGTTTTTACAACGGAGATAAATCGAACGACATCAATTTTAACCGAACCAAAACTCCCGGAAAACTCCGCGGATTTGAAGGCGGTGACATTATAGGAATTACCAAAAAAATCGAAGAAGGTTATTTTGACAAACTCGGAATAAATGCTATTTGGTTTACTCCGATTGTAGAACAGATTCACGACGGCGTTGATGAAGGAACCGGACTTAGCTATGGTTTTCATGGTTATTGGGCAAAAGACTGGACAGCATTAGACCCAAATTTTGGAACAAAAGAAGATTTAGCTAAACTGGTTAAAAAAGCGCACGAACACGGCATCAGAATTGTTCTAGATGGCGTTATCAATCACACTGGACCTGTAACCGAAGAAGATCCTGTTTGGCCTTCTGATTGGGTTCGCACTGGCGTTGTCTGCGATTATAAATCTTTCGAAAACACAACAATGTGTACTTTGGTCGAAAATCTTCCGGATGTTAAGACTGAAAGCACTCAAAACGTCGAACTTCCGCCTTTTTTAATAGAAAAATGGAAAAAAGAAGGCCGTTACGAAAAAGAAATTGCTTCACTTGACGCTTTCTTCAAAAGAACAGGTTATCCAAGAAGTCCGAAATATTATATTATAAAATGGCTAACTGATTATATAACGGAATTCGGAATTGACGGTTACCGCGCTGATACGGTAAAACATACCGAAGAAGGCGTTTGGGCCGATTTCAAGAAAGAATGCGAGTACGCTTTCGCGAATTGGAAACAGCATCATCCACTTCAGGTTTTAGATCAAAACCCGTTTTATACGATTGCAGAAGTTTACGGTTACGGAATCAGCGGTGGTCAGGATTATGATTTTGGAGACCGAAAAGTAAATTATTTCCAAAACGGCTTCAACAGCATGATTAATTTTGAGTTTAAATGGAATGCCGGACAAAGCGATTATGAGACTTTGTTTTCGAAATATTCCAATCATTTAAATAATGAGTTAAAAGGTTATTCTGTCCTTAATTATATGTCTTCACACGACGACGGACAACCCTTTGATGCCAATCGCTCAAGAGGTTTTGAAGCAGGAACTAAATTATTGCTTTCACCCGGAATATCTCAGGTTTACTATGGCGACGAATCGAATCGCTCTTTGGTAATTAAAGACGCTCAGGGAGATGCCACCTTGCGTTCGAACATGAATTGGGACGATATTCAAAACAATCCTGAAACGCAAAGAATGCTTTGGCATTGGCAGAAATTAGGGCAGTTTAGACGAAATCATCCTGCTGTTGGTGCCGGAATCCATTCAAAAATAGGAAGTGAACATTACGTCTTCTCAAGAACTTATTCAAATGGATCGTTTACAGATAAAGTAATAATTGGTTTGGATTTACCAGAAGGAAAAAAAGAACTTCCTGTAAATTCAATTTTCGAAAACGGAACTAAAGTAAAAGACTGTTTCTCTGATCAGGAAACGGAAGTTATTGATGGAAAAGTGATTATTGATAGTAAATATGGAATTATTTTATTAGAAACAATCTAAAACTTAACCGCAAAGGTCGCAAGGGAAAATCGCAAGGTTCGCAAAGATTATAAAAAACTTTGCGAACCTTGCGTAAAACTTTGCGACCTTTGCGGTTAAATTTTTATCACATGCAAATGCTGAAAATAGCACACAGAGGCGCCAAAGCATACGAACCTGAAAACACGCTAAAAGCTTTTCAAAAAGCCTTAGACCTAGATTCAGACGGAATCGAACTCGACGTTCACTTAAGTGCTGACGGACATGTTATCGTAATTCACGACGAAACCATCGATAAAATGACCAACGGAAAAGGTCATGTAAATACATTTTCTTTATCCGAATTAAAGTCTTTTCGAATTGCAGATCAACACGAAATTCCAACTTTAAAAGAAGTTTTTGATCTTGTAAACAAAAAATGTTTCATCAATATCGAATTAAAAAACGCCGATACTTTAACGAAAGTTGTTTCTTTGATCGACGAATATGTTTCTGATAAAAAATGGAGTTACGATCATTTTATCGTTTCGAGTTTTGACTGGAATGCTTTACAACACGTCCAAAATTTAGATTCTAAAATTCCGATTGGAGTTTTAGCAGAAACCAATCTTGATTTGGCTGTGGCTTTCGCCGAAACAATAAAAGCAAAAGCCATTCATCCGTATTATCATTTATTGAATGCAGAAAGTGTAAAGGAAATCCAGGAAAAAGATTTTCTGGTTTTACCGTGGACAGTCAATATTGAAGAAGACATTCAAAAAATAAAAAGTTACAAAGTAAACGGAATCATTAGTGATTTTCCAGACAAAATATAAAGTAAAGTTAGCCACGAATTGCACAAATTTTCACGAATTAATTTTAAAAGAATTTGTGTAAATCATTTAAATCTGTGGCAAAAAAAATTAGTGCCAATTCGTGAAATTCGTGGCAAAAAAAATATGATTAAAAATTTCGACATAATAATCGTTGGCGGAGGTGCTGCAGGATTTTTTACAGCCATTAATATTGCTGAGAAAAATCCGAAACTGAAAATTGCTATTTTAGAAAGAGGAAAAGAAGTCCTTTCTAAAGTCCGCGTTTCCGGAGGCGGGCGATGCAACGTGACACACGCTTGTTTTGAGCCAAACGAATTAGTAAAATTTTATCCGCGTGGCGAAAAAGAACTTCGCGGGCCATTTCATCAATTTTGTTCCGGCGACACTATCGAATGGTTTGAAAAACATGGTGTTGAATTAAAAATCGAAGAAGACGGGCGAATGTTTCCAGTTTCAAATTCATCACAAACTATTATCGATTGTTTTTTAAAAGCAACCGAAAAATTAGGCATAAAAGTATTGACGGGTCAAAGTGTTCAATCTATTTTCAAAAAAGAAAACCAT
The DNA here is from genome assembly GCA_004296145.1 of Flavobacterium sp. Classification (GTDB taxonomy): domain Bacteria; phylum Bacteroidota; class Bacteroidia; order Flavobacteriales; family Flavobacteriaceae; genus Flavobacterium. The sequence goes on along the minus strand of SEBM01000002.1, from coordinate 11,187 downwards.
TGGAAAATTGATACACAAAGTGAAAATTACGCTTGTGAAAAATTAGTAATGGCAACCGGAAGCAATCCTAAAATTTGGGAAATGTTGCAAGAACAAGGTCACGCCATTGTAAGTCCCGTTCCTTCCCTATTTACTTTTAATATCAAAGATTCCCGTATAAAAGAATTACCCGGTGTTGCGGCACAAGTTACCGTGAATGTAAAAGATACTAAATTAGAATCTACAGGACCTTTATTAATCACGCATTGGGGAATGAGCGGACCTGCAATTTTAAAACTTTCGGCTTGGGGCGCGAGGATTTTGCACGATAAAAATTATCAGTTTACGATTTTCGTAAATTGGCTGAATGATGTTGATACAGAAGATGCCGAAAAAATTCTGAAAGACTTAAAACAGGAACATGCTAAAAAAGCGGTTTCTAAAAAATCTCCTTTTGATTTTCCGAATCGTTTGTGGGAAAGTTTAGTTTTGGCTTCAGATATTAATGAAGAAACAAAATGGGCAGATTTATCTAAAAATCAGTTGCAAAATCTGGCTTTACAGCTTACAAAAGCCAAATTTCAGGTAAACGGAAAAAGTACTTTTAAGGAAGAATTTGTAACCGCAGGCGGAATCGATTTAAAGGAAATTAACTTTAAAACTATGGAAAGTAAACTGCATGAAAATCTTTATTTTGCGGGTGAAATTGTAAATATCGATGCGATTACAGGCGGTTTTAATTTTCAAAATGCATGGACAAGCGGTTTTATTGTGGCAAATAATATTTAAGAATAAAATGAAATTTAAAGGAATTATTTTTGATTTAGACGGAACGTTAGTCAATTCATTACACGATATTTCAGATGCAATGAATATTGTTTTAACAGGTTTAAATCACCCAACACATACTTACGATACGTATCAATATTTTATCGGAAGTGGTTTGCGAAATCTAGTAAGCAAAGCTTTGCCCGCAACTCACAATTCAGACGAGCAAATCGAGATTTGTTTTGAATGTATGATTAACGAATATCGCAAAATCTGTACTTTAAAAACAAAACCATACGACGGCATTTTAGATCTACTAAATAATCCCGCTTTGGAAAATATCAAAATGGCTGTTTTTTCTAATAAAGCAGATGAACTGACGAAGAAAATAGTTTCCGAAATATTCCCAGAACATTTTGACGAAGCGGTTGGTTTGAGCACGGAAGAATTGAAAAAACCAAATCCGTTTGAAGCTGTCGCAATCAGCAAAAAATGGAATTTAAGTCCTGAAGAAGTTCTTTTTGTCGGCGATTCTGACATTGATATGCAGACTGCAGTCAATGCCAAGATGTTTCCTGTGGGCGTAACCTGGGGTTACAGAACCGAAGAAGAATTGAAACAAAGCGGCGCAAAAGTAGTGATTCATAAAGCTTCGGAATTAATTGAAATCCTATAAAATGCATTCTTCATTACAAAAACAAATCACAGCAATTACTTCTTTTTCTGAAAATGAAATTGAAAAAATTGCTTCTTGTTTTGAATATGAAAAATGCAATGCCAAAGAATATATTTCTAAAATGGGAAAAATCAGCAACAGGATTTTTTTCATTTTAAATGGTTTAGCAAGAGTTTATTATTTAAAAGACGGAAAAGAAATTACGACTTATTTAAGCTGTGATGATGGTTTTATTGCATCATATTCTAGTTTTATCAATCAGGCACAATCATTTGAGAATATTCAGTGCATTGAAGATTGTGAAGTACTTTCTATCACTTTTGAAAACATGCAATCTCTTTATAAGGAAATTCCAAATTGGGAACGTGTCGGGAGAATTTTAGCTGAACAAAATTACCTTTGCATGGCAGATCGTGTTTTAAAATTGCAAATGATTCCGGCAAAAGAAAAATATCTCGCTTTTTTAGAATCGGCTCCAGCCAAAATAATTCAGCGAACGCCTTTAATTTACATTGCTTCGTTTCTCGGAATTACACCCGAATCTCTGAGTCGAATCCGTCAAAGTATTTCTTAACATTTATCAAGTGGATTGAAAAACGGAATTCAAATCTTTGTCAAAATAAAATTTCAAAAGATGAAGAATATTGCAAAAGACGTTTATCAGATTCCGTTATTTCCAAGAAATGCCATAAATTGTTATGTAATTGAAGATGTCTTAATTGACTCTGGAATCAGAAGCTCCGGAAGTACAATTTTAAAAGCTTTAAAAAACAAATCCATAACCAAACACGCACTTACACACGCCCACGCCGATCATCAGGGAAGCAGTAAATTAATCTGCGAAACTTTAGGAATTCCGCTTTTATGCAGTGAACCAGAAAAAGCTTTGGCTGAAAACGGAAATGTTACATTTGAATATCCGAATCCGAATCATTTTATCTCCAAATTTCAGCAAAATTTCTGGGCCGGAAAAAGTCATCCCGTTTCTCAAACTTTAAAAGAAAATGATATAATTGGCGGATTTACGGTAATTAAAACTCCGGGACATTCAAAAGGACATTTATCTTTTTTCAGAGAAAAAGACGGGGTTTTAATTGTTGGTGATGTGATGACCAATATGAATCTTTTGACTACAAAAGTTGGGCTTCATGAGCCACCGGGTTTATTTACAACCAATCAGGAAATTAATCGAAAATCAATTTTAAAATTAGCTTCTTTAAAACCAAAAATACTTTGTTTTGGACATGGACCTGTTTTATTTAATAATGGCGAACTGGAGAAATTTTTAAAAACGTCAATCAAATAATTAACAAGAATTTACAGAATCTGTAAGTTTTCATTAAGAGGATTCCAATAATTTTACTCTCAACTAATTAATTCTTTATGAGAGTAAAATTACTTACCACAATTTCTTTTTTCACTTATCAGCTTAGCATTTCCCAAACAGAAAAACTTCTTCATGGCAAGGTTGTTTCTCAAAATTTCCCACTTAAAAAAGTAGAGGTGATAAACAAGACAGCTAAAATCAGCACTACAACAAACGATTTTGGAGAATTTTCTATTGCTGTTAAGCCACAAGATAGTTTGCTTTTTTTCTCTAAAAATTACTTTTTTACCCGTTTAAAAATCAATCAACAAAATATTGATCAAAATAATATCATCGTCAATATGATTCTGAAACCTGAAGAATTGAATGAAGTTGTACTAACTAACGTCAAATTGGATAAAGTCAAGTTTGATGCTGATGCTGTTGCAGATGTTTTAATCAGCAAAAATGCCAAAGACTTATTCTGGAATACAGGAGTTAATGATAATTCAATTAGAGAAGGTCTTCGAGTTGCATTTCCTTTAAAAGGTAAACCTAACAAAAAAATTGAAGTTGACGACGAACGTGTTAAGAAACTGGTAATTGCTTATTGCCCACCCGATTTTTTCATCAAAAATTTAAAAATAAAACCCGAAGAAAAAGATCTTTTTATTGATTTTTGCGACTCAGATCCCAAATCGAAAGCGCTTCTGGAAAATCCAAATGTATTGACTATTATGGATTTTCTTTATGTTAAAAATGAGGAATTTAAGAAGCTAAAGTAGATTTCTTAAGCTTTTTCCATTTTAAGAAAAATAGGATTAAAGCAATTAGTAAAATAATTACGATTCCAGAAAGAACAATCAAACTTGTTTCAATTTGATATATATAACCTGCATATATTGCCTTTCTACTTTCTCTTAAATCCCTAAGTTGAGACCCGTAACTCACGGCTCTTTCGCTATAATAATCAACCTCGTGTTGAGCGCTGTTAATCATTCTTGCCACAATCAAATCTCCATCGTAACCGTAACGTCTGGCACTTTTGTAAGTTGCAAGAGCGCTATTATTCTCTCCTTTTAATTCTGCAAGATTTCCTAGTTCAAAAAGCAAAATCGAAATAATTTTATCTTTTGGTTCTATAAACGACATCCGTTCATTTACCTGATAGTAAACAGACTGAGTTAATTCATCAATTTCTTCTTTTGATAATTTAGTTCTAGGTTCGTTTGAAATTCCAAAATTTGTATTAATTAAAAACTGACCAGAAATATCTTTTAAATTCTTGATTTTAGCTTCTAATATTCTCAAATGAAGCCATTCAGATCCTTTATGAGATTCTGGATTAATTTCAATAGATTTTTTAATCCACGTATACGCTTTCTGATTTTCTCCCATTAATTCATAAAGCGTTCCAAGATTAGATGCCGTAGAGTATCTGTTGGGCTCGATTTTTTCAATATTCAGATATAAATTTAAAGCTTCGTTATATTTTCCCTGAACAATTAAAAGATATCCTTTATCGGATAAATAATCCAGATCCTTTGTCTTTTTATACAAACTATCCAGTTCAATTATCAATTTTGGAAAATCACCACTAAAAAACTGATGACCTTCGGGATTTATTCCCTCATAATCTTGATAAGCATAAGCTCCATTTTTAAGGATTCTGGATTCACCATTCAAACAGGCAAAACTCTTAAATGAAAGCAAAACCAAAACAACAATTAAAACCTTGAATTTATTCATAAATAAACGTATAGATTAAACCTGAAACAAAATAAAACCTGAAACCTGAAACAAACTATTTATTCAACCACCAAATACTAGCATTCAAAATCATAGCAAAACCTACCCACGCCATATAAGGAATCAATAAATATCCCGAAGTTTTATTGATTTTTCTGAATTTTAAATATGTTTCGTAAATCATTAATTCTAAAAGAGCAATTTCGATTAGAGCCAGCATAGGATTTTTTAATCCGAAGAAAAGATACGACCAGATGGCATTCAATATCAATTGAATCAAAAAGAAACCTAGCGCTTTTTTTACTTCCGCATTTTGTTCTTTTATTTTATCCCAAACCAATCCTGCAGCAACTGCCATTAAAATATAAAGCAATGTCCACATTGGCATGAAAATCCAATTGGGCGGATTAAAAATTGGTTTTTCGATAGTCGGATACCAGCTTTCTACGCTTGGTCTTGTAACAAGACTGGCAGAATATCCAACCATTAAACAAATAATTATAGCTATAGCGATTTTTACGAACTTATTCATTTTATTAAATTTTGTATTCAAAAATAGTTAAAAGAAATTTTAAACCATATAAGTTATATGAGTTCATTTTAGCAAGCCTGATTATATTTTCTTATATAACTTATATGGTGGAAATATTTAAAAACTATCTTTGCCAAAATTTTATAATTCATGTTTACAGCAGCTGATTTTATTCCAAAAAAATATACTTCAACAATCGAAAATGGAAACTTTGAGTGGAGCGCTCCGAGCAATATTGCATTAGTAAAATATTGGGGGAAAAAAGACAATCAGATTCCGGCAAATCCTTCGGTAAGTTTTACATTAAACAATTGCAAAACAATTACTAAGGTTGCTTTTTCGAAAAAAGAAAACCAAGATTCTTTTTCTTTTGATTTGCTTTTTGAAGGAAAACCAAAAGAAGATTTCAAACCAAAGATTCAGAAGTTTCTAGAAAGAATTGAAGTTTATCTGCCGTTTTTGAAAGAGTATCATTTTACGATTGATACTCAGAATACTTTTCCGCACAGTTCGGGCATTGCTTCTTCGGCTTCTGGAATGGCTGCTTTGGCAATGAATTTTATGAGTTTAGAGAAAGCTTTAAATCCGGAAATGACGGATGATTATTTCTTTCAGAAAGCTTCTTTTCTGGCCCGTTTAGGTTCAGGAAGCGCATGCAGAAGTGTAAAAGGAAATGTTGTGGTTTGGGGAAATCAGGCAAATATAACTGGAAGCACCGATTTATTTGGAGTTGAATTTCCTTATACTATTCATGAAAATTTCAAGAATTACCAAGATACTATTTTATTAGTTGATAAAGGCGAAAAACAAGTTTCGAGCACAGTTGGGCATGATTTAATGCACAATCATCCGTATGCAGAAAGACGTTTTGCTCAGGCACACGAAAATCTGGATCTTTTAATTTCAATTTTTGAAAATGGAAATATTGAGGAATTTATCAAAGTTGTAGAAAGTGAAGCTTTGACTTTACATGCTATGATGATGACTTCGATGCCGTATTATATTTTGATGAAGCCAAATACGCTTCAAATCATAAATTCAATCTGGAAATTTAGGAATGAAACACAGATTTCTGTTTGTTTTACGCTTGATGCCGGCGCCAATGTGCATGTGCTTTATCCTGAAAACGTTAAAGAAAAAGTATTACAATTTATTCAAACCGAATTAGTTGTTTTTTGTCAGAATGGTCAGTACATTTGCGACGAAATTGGAAACGGTGCAATTGCATTGTAATTTTGCGTATCTTTATATATTATTTTTAAATTAAAACATGAATTCTGCGACTATAAAACTTTACGATTTATTTAGAAAAGAACTTAATCTTGATGAGAGTAAGGCTAAAGAGTTTGTTGAAGCAATTGACAGAACTATTAGCGAAGAAATCAGACAAGATAAAAATGAAATTGCTTCTAAAGATTTTGTAAAAAAAGAAATTACAGATGCAAAAAATGATATGATAAAATGGTTTGTCGGCTTGTTTTTTGCTCTTGCAATGATGATAATTGGTTTATATATTAAAAACTAATTATTTAAAAAGCATTGAATTCCCAAATCAAAAAAATAAAAAAAGACATAAAATAAAAAATGAAAGGACCATTATTTTACTCGAAAATATTACTCTTTGGAGAATACGGAATCATTCGTGACTCTAAAGGACTTTCTATTCCTTATAATTTTTACAATGGTGCTTTAAAGAAATCCGAAGAACCTTCGGCGGAAGCTATTGCATCAAATTCAAGTTTAAAACGTTATGTTGTTTATCTTGAAACCTTACAAACAGAACAACCTGATTTGGTTTCTTTCGATTTGACATCTCTAAAAAGTGATGTTGAAACAGGAATGTATTTCGATTCCAGTATTCCGCAAGGATATGGTGTTGGAAGCAGCGGCGCGCTTGTTGCGGCGATTTATGATAAATATGCTACACACAAAATCACTGTTTTAGAAAATCTTACACGCGAAAAACTATTACAATTAAAAAATATATTTTCTCAAATGGAGAGTTTTTTCCACGGAAAAAGTTCTGGTTTGGATCCTTTAAACAGTTATTTGAGCATTCCGATTTTAATTAATTCTAAAGATAATATTGAAGCAACCGGAATTCCGACTCAAAGTTTTGATGGGAAAGGCGCTGTCTTTTTATTAGACTCAGGAATTGTGGGCGAAACAGCTCCGATGGTTAATATTTTTATGGAAAACCTAAAAGACAAAGGTTTCCGTACGATGCTTAAAAACCAATTTGTAAAATATACGGATGCCTGCGTAGAAAACTTTCTGCATGGCGATATGAAGTCTTTGTTTACTAATACTAAAAAGCTTTCTAAAGTAGTTCTAAACAACTTCAAACCAATGATTCCGGAGCAATTTCATGGAATCTGGCAACACGGAATTGACACAAACGATTATTACTTAAAACTTTGTGGTTCTGGCGGAGGTGGTTATATCCTTGGTTTTACCGAAGATTTAGAACGTGCTAAAGTTTCTTTAAAAGACTATAAATTAGAAGTTGTTTATCAATTCTAAAATCCCTTAAAAGCCGAAGTTATTTGATTCTGTTTTCATAAAGTTTTCATCCTAAAGTTATTTATTATGAAAAGTATTTTTAAAATAATCAAAACAACTTTTTTAGGAGGAATTCTTTTTTTAGCACCTTTAGTAGTATTGCTTATTATTCTGGAGAAAGGTTACGGAATAATTCAGAAAGTCACGCTTCCGCTTGTAAATAACTTACCCAGATTACATGTTTTAGGAATTGCACTTCAAGAACTTGTCGGTATAATATTGATTATCCTGATTTGTTTTATTGCAGGTTTTGTAGCGAGAACTCCTGCCGCTAAAAAATTAATCCTGAGAATTGAAAACGGAATTTTAAGTTTTGTTCCCGGATATTCATTTATGAAAAATATGAATGAAAGCATTATGGGAATTGAATCTAATAAAGATCTGAAAGTCATTTTGGTACCAACAGATGCAGGACTTCAATTTGCATTTTTAATTGAAGAAATCAACGAAAATAATTTTGCCGTGTTTATTCCGGACGCGCCAAATCCCTGGAGTGGTTCTGTGGTTTTTGTAGAAAAAAAAGATATTACAGAAATCGGAATTACTCAAAAACAAGCTTTAGCCTGTATCAGAAAACTTGGTTATGGTTCTAAAGAATTGTTAAAAAACAAATTGTAAATTTTAGAATCAAAAAATAACTTTTAACTTACTCCATCTAATCCAATACCAATATAATTTATGTTAAACAGACAGCACAAACTTTTAGTAATGAAAATTGTTAGTTTGTTTTCTGTCGTAAGGGGCTATAACATTCCAATTATAATTTTAGCACAATATTTATCGGCCATTTTTATTCTCGCTCCCGAAATTAGGGCGTTAGACATTATTCTGGATTTTTATTTATTCCTGATTGTTTTTGCGTCGGCCATTACAATTGCTTCCGGTTATATTATTAATAATTTTTACGACAGTCAGAAAGATTTAATTAATCGCCCAAATAAATCTATGCTGGACAGATTAGTGAGTCAAAAAACAAAGTTGTCGGTTTATTTTACTTTGAATTTTATCGCTGTATTAATGGCATATATTGTTTCATGGAGAGCTTTTTTATTCTTTTCGGCTTACATTTTTCTGATTTGGTTTTATTCACATAAAATAAAAAAGTATCCGATTGTTGGAAATTTAATGTCGGCATTATTAGCTGTAATTCCGTTTTTTGCCATTCTGCTTTATTTCTATAATAAGATTTCGTTTGAAGAAATTGAGAATCATATGAGTCATTTTGTAGTGATTTCGGCCCATGCGGTTTTCTTGTTTTTACTTTTACTAATTCGCGAAATGATAAAAGATCTGGAGAATCTAAAAGGCGACTTGGTCAATGATTATCGTACGATTCCGGTTATTTATGGAGAAAAAGTATCGAAACAGATTATAACCACTTTAACTATTTTTACCATTTTTCCTGTGTATGTTTTGGTAAATATTTACGATGTTGGCTTTATGGATATTTACTTTTATATCTGTTTTGTTGTAATGCTTTTTTTTCTGCTTTATCTCTGGAGATCAAATTCAAAAGAACAATATTTACTACTGCATAATGTATTGAAATTCCTGATTGTTTCGGGTGTTTTTTGCATCGTTCTGATAAATCCAAGTGTTTTGTGGCATGGAAAAAGTTTGCTTTTGAATACCTGATTTTTATTTATTTTATTGAGATTCGCTGTTTTTATCTTTAGGTTAATCTCTATGTTTACTTTGAAGAAACTTAAGGAATTGTTTAAAAGAAGCCAAATGTTTGAATTTAGCCCCGATGGAAGGGAAAATCCTTTTATTTTTTTTCTTTAAAAAAATAAAAGATTTGGAATGACAGCGGGAACCCATGTTTCTAAAAAATGCCAAATGTGATGCTCCTGAACATCAAAATGTTAGCCCTATTAATCTAAGAACAATGAACTTAGGATTATTTGGCAAGAATAAACTATCTTTGCACAAATTACAGAATTTATGAATAATAAGGAAGGCAATAATAAAAGAGGCGGATCTAGACCAAATAGCTCAAGATCAAACTCTAACAAGCCAAAACCTGCGATGGCAAAACGCGCGCAAGGGCCGAAAAAAGTGAAACCTGCTGTGAAAGCAGCTGAAGAAGAAGCGGCGAAAAAACTTAAAAAACAAAATCAGGCGCCAAAGAGACAAAAAGCGGCAGACGAGATTCGTCTGAACAAATACATCTCAAATTCTGGTGTATGCTCGCGTCGTGATGCTGATATATATATTCAGTCTGGAAACGTTAAAGTGAATGGCGTTCCGGTTACTGAAATGGGTTATTTAGTAAAAATTAATGATGTTGTAAACTTTGACGGCGTTGTTCTGACTCCGGAAAAGAAAGAATACATCTTATTGAACAAACCTAAAAACTTTACAACTGCTCTTGACGAAGGTCAGGAATTCCGTAATGTTTTGGAATTGGTTCGTGGTTCTACTACGGCTAAAATTGCTCCGATTGGAAGAATGGACAAGAACACAACTGGTTTATTGTTGTTTACTAATGATACTGATATGATTCGTAAGTTTACTTTACCGAGTCAGAAATCATCAAAAATCTATCAGGTTTCTTTGGATAAAAACCTAAAGTATGAGGATTTGGAAAAAATCAGCAAAGGTTTAGTCCTTGACGGACACCGCGTTTTTGTTGAAGAGGTTAGTTATATTGATAATGAACCTAAAAGCGAGATTGGTCTTAAATTACGTTCGTCTAATGTAAAAGTTGTTCGTGCTATTTTTGAAAACTTTGATTATGATGTTTTACGTATAGATCGTGTGTCTTTTGCCGGTCTTACCAAAAAGAATTTACCAAGAGGTAATTGGCGTTTATTGACAGAACAAGAAATTATTAATTTGAAAAACGTTTAAGAAACGCTTCAAATTCAAGCCATATAAATCCTGTTTTACTTCTGTAAAATGGGATTTTTTATTTTAATTAAAGAAAATTCTAGAAGAAATTGTGACCGAAAAGTGTAAAAATTGATCTTCCTAAGTTTGCCTGATTTTTATCATCTACAGATTCGTAACATGAAAATCCTAATATAATTTTGATTCCGGGATGAATGCTGTTCAGGATATCTCTTTTTTGTTCTTCAAGAAGTAATTTTAAACTGTCTAAAAGCTGGATGTTGTTTTTAAGATAAGAAACAACTAGTAGTGCTGAAAAATTAAGGATTTCGCGTGCTGTTTCGCTTTTTATTCCGACTTCGTTTGAGATCATTTCGGAAATTCTTCCTTTTTTGTTGCCGAAAATTTCTTTTAGTAAATCATTTCCTTCTAGGCGGTAGCAGTCGTCTACTGATAAAATTCTGCCTGAAGTAAAATCGACTTCTCCATAAAAGGTAGAATTTTCGCCGATCATTGAAACCATTTCTTTATAAAAACCCGACTCCTCAGCTTTATTATACAATCCCATCAGGACTGTACCTATTGAAACATCAATTCCTTTTATTAAAAGTGCATCATTTTCAAAATAAAACTTATTCAACTTTGAAACAACATTAGAAGATATGAAACGTCTAAGTTCAATTTGTAGGTTTGGAGTCATAATATTTATTTTTTAGAAATTATTTATATCCATTCAAAATAATCGACAAAGTGGGGCTTTTAATCGTTTATCAGGATAAAAAT
>SEBM01000683.1 GCA_004296145.1 Flavobacterium sp. | reverse complement strand
GCGTAAATGTTATGCATCTTGCAAAGGCGTCCAATTCTTTCTAATTTATAACAGTAAAAAAAGTGCCTAGACCAAGTTTTGGAAAAAAAATTAATGAGTTAAAACAACGTAAACATTTATGAATACTTCTGGTAAATATGTTTTTGACACCTCCAATTTATTAGCGAAAAGCTATGAACTTTTGTGCGTGTTCTTTTCTGATAAAGAGCTTGCTAGGCGAACCGATCCAAACCCAAGCAATTCAGCAATAGCTCTATTAAGGAATCAGTTATTTGAGTCAACTGTAACAAGATTGCTTATTGAAATCGCTGCATCTCTAAGGGTTATGGATGATCAAATGAAGCTACAACATATAGAATCTGAAGATAGAATAAATTATTACAATCGTTTGGAATCTATTAATAAGGTACATGATTTTGAAGTTTTCAATGAGAATTTGGATCTACGTACAGTCTGTAGTAAAATTATCCATTCAAACACTTTTGAAATATTATTCGATAATGGAGATGAAGCACATGAGCATGATTACGCATATCGTGCTGGTGATGCTGAGAAAAGTATCGAATGGAAATATCCTAACGGTCATGTTAGACTCTCTGGGAAATTCAAAGGAAAGGATTGGGGTGTACGTTTGGATATTGAAGTTTTCATATCTGCAATTGTAGATCTTTTTAGACCTGAATAACAAATTAAAAGTATCGTTCCTTTGAATAATTATTCAAATTCGATTATCGTTACCGAGAACTAATTACTAAATTTAATGCAATCACTTAAAAACATAATAATTGAATAAAACCATTAATACCACTTTATATTATGTTAGCTATTCTTAAATACCCCCATGAAAATACTTCAGGAAATCTACTTTGGCATTCACCATATCTTTACCCCCAGGATCACCTTCAACAAGGTATTGATGAGCTTATCGAGAAAGGGTATTGGGTAAGTGCTTTTCCTGAAGGTGACGGGTTGGCATTTTCTCATAAAATAATAGGTAATAAAGGAATTTTAGTTGACTTAAAAATTGCTTTTCCATGGATGAAAATAAAAGAGCAATTAGACCATGTAGATTTAGAGTTAGATGAAGATGCCCAAAAAACGCAATTGGTAGTTTTACCAGTATCAAGACTTAGAATAGCAGAGGCAGTGTTAACCGAAGATTTTTGTATTTTCCCAGCTGGAGAATTCGTCTTAGATCACTCAATAATAAAAAAAATTGATGGTTCAGAATTCCAAAACATAAGCGCTTCTAGTAATTTACGTGACCATATCAACGAAATCACAGGTATCAACATTGAAGTATTTGAACAATATCCACTAATTGTATTTTATTCAAGAAAAGTTGACTATAAAGGTTTTAGAAAGCTTCAGCAATCTGATGATGAGTTTTTAATTAAGGAGCTTTCAGCAGAAACAGAGCCAATAATGGATATCGTAAGGTTTTTTAATGCAGACTACTCAATTCCTGAGTTTTTACCTTCCAAACCAGGAATCTGGAACTCAAGATACTCAGCTGTTCTAATTTATTTTGTGCCTTACAAGCTTGCTCATATTTTGTCTAGGGAGGTGGAATACAAAGATTATATAAAAGGGATAGGAATGGATGTTACGAACAGTGAAAATATTAACTATAATCCTCTTGTTTTAAATCATGCAGGAGAAACAGGAAATATTCTCAAACATGCACTAAGACTGCACTCTTCAATCATGGAAACAGAGGAACAAACATTGAAATTTACTCAAATAATAACCTTATTTGAATATCTCGCCAGTCCATTAAAATATATACCAGGCAAAAATGCTAAAACAAACATTGCAGTCCATGTTGCAAAGACAAAAACTGAATACCATAAATTTTGTAATAGATATGAAGAACTTACAGCTGGTTTAAAAGAAGATGATAATAGAATCCCGGGTATAAGAACGTCAATTGTACATTTAGGGAAACGATTAGAGGACCTTATCCCTGATAAGGATATGCGTAATAAA
>SEBM01000682.1 GCA_004296145.1 Flavobacterium sp. | reverse complement strand
TCATTATCACATTAAAATATATTGTTTCATCACTTAGTTTCTATTAGTAGATGCCAGAATTTTAAAATTCTGGCATTTACTTTTATAGTCGTCAAGGTTTAAAGATTAGTAACAATTATTATTCTGCGCCTTCATCAATTTCTTTGATTCTCTTTTTGATAAAATCTACAGGGCGTATTCCATTTATTTCCAGAAAAATATTAGAAAAACTCTGTCTGTTGCTGAAACCGGAAGCAGACGCAATGTGCTCTATAGAATATTTTCGCCATTCTCTGTCATGATAGATTTTTTGTGTGGCGTAATTGATCCTTAATACATTGATATAAACACTAAAGTTGCTTCCTTTATATTCATTGATAACTTGTGATAGATATGAAGTATTCGTTTTGAAGTATTCTGCGAGTTTTTTCAATGTAAGACCTTTTTCAAGGAACTTTTCATTCGTCTCGAAGTTACTAATGTCTTTCAATAGCTTTTCTACAATATTCTGATCTAATTTAATGTTTTTGGTAAGATCAAATTTCAATGGTTCAGGCTCTACTTCAGGCGACTTTTCATCTTCTATTTTTACCAGCAATTCATTATACTTCTGCTGAATCTGCTTTTGCTTTCTGATTCTGTAAAACATCATAAAGCCAAGAGAAATAATAACAAGCCCAGAAATGATGAGCAATGCCATACCAAACGAATTGGTTTTTTCAAGATTTTCTTTGACTTCAAGTAATTGTTTTGTATCGTAATCTTTATAGATTCTAGTCGATAAATATTTAAAATCAGAAGAAATAATGCTATCCACTTTTAATAGCTGATTGGTATAATACAGCTCGTTTTCTGGACTGCTCTTTTTCTTGTAATAAGTGATAAGCTCTTCGTAATTACTCCTGAGTTCTGGAAGAATAAATCTATGTTTATTAAAAATAGAATCAACTTTTTTATAGTTTTCTACAGCCAATTCCTGTTTGCCAAGTTTCCTGTAGCTTTCTCCTTTATAGAAATACACATATGAGATCCACGTAAAATCATTAACCTTTATAAGACCTGGTAAAGCCTGATCAAAGTCATTGATGGCCTCTGGATATTTTTTATCGAAAAAATCATAGACTCCTTTACTTTTTTTGAAATAGCTATTCTCAAGTACAAAATCTTTCGTTTTTGGAGTAGATACCGCCGAAATATCGAGTAATTTTTTTACCTCATCTTTTTTTCCGAGCGCCTGATAACAGATGATTGCTTGATGCAAAGAATTTAGATATCCTTTTGTATTATTATAAATTACGTTCTCATGCAGATCGCCTTTTATATTGATTTTGAAGAAGTCAATACATTCTGTGAAGATCTTTAATGCCTCTTCATAATATCCCAAATAACTTTTTACTACACCGATATGATAAAGATTCTGATATTTTGGCAATTCATCTTTTGAATCCTCAAGATATTCATAAGCAGTTAAATATTCATTAAGAGCTAGCTGAAATTTCCTGTGATTAAAATAGTAAATTGCACCTTTACTCAGATAAGCGTCACCAATAAGATCTTTATTTTCAGATTGTTTTGCAGCAACTATGGCACTGTCGGCGTACTGCATTTTTTGATCTTTCGAAAATAGAATTGCGTCTTTGTATGCCTGAAATAACTCAGAATAATCTTTTTGCGACTTAGAATACTTTATATATTGATTAAGATAGACAAATGCACGTTGATCATTTTCTTCATATTCCCAATACTTCTTTCTGAAGTTCTCAAAAGTCGGATCTTTAGCATTATTCTGAGAAAATAGAATTGACGCAAAGAGGCAGCAGCACAATACAAATGCTCTTCTTATCAATGGATATCTTTCTTTAAAAATCATAATCAAAAATAAACAAAATCATCTACTAACACAATGGTCAATCCCAAAAAATTAACATATTTACAATTAATCTACAATATGTTAATATGCAAACAGTTAAAGGCATATAATTCGTAAAAATTTATAAATTATTACTGCTGAAT
>SEBM01000125.1 GCA_004296145.1 Flavobacterium sp. | reverse complement strand
TTTTAAAAACACGTAACATATCACTAAAAGGATTCTTAAAATAATCAGTCAAATGCTTAAGATTAGAAGTAGTCCTGAGAAACTCATAAAAAAAGTACGGATCAAGATTTCCAATACTTTCCTTATTTCCAAGCGAAACTTCAAGGCTTTGTCCGGTTATAATGTTTTCAAATAAACAATGTTCTCCATGTACATTAAAATACCAATTTTCTGAAAGGTTCTCATTTCCATTGAATAAATCTGCATTTTCAATTTCATAATAATGACCTTCTTTAATTTTATCTTTTTGAGGCTGATCAGTTTCTGCAATTAATTTATCAATTAATAGTGTCGCAAGAGATTTGAAGATATCCATTGCTAATAGTAATTCGGTTTTTGTTTCCTGAGATAATGAAGTCATTAATTCTTTTGGTTAAGCTTTGTCTTTAGCACGTTGTTTATCTCCCCATTCCTTCAAATGATTAATAAAAGGAATAAGTTCCATGCCAATATCAGTTAAAGAATATTCCACTTTTGGCGGAACTTCATGGTACACTTTTCTAAAAACCAATTCATCGTCTTCCAATTCTCTCAAAGTTTGTGTCAGCATTTTTGGTGTTACGTCCATTAATGTCTTTCGTAATTCACCATAACGAAGAATGTTTTTGTTGCTTAAATTCCACAAAATACGGCCTTTATATTTGCCGCCGATTCTCTTAAAAGCATAGTCAACAGAGCAAACAACATCAGTGCATCCGTCAGTATAATTATTTTTTGCCATTTTTTTAATTTTTAAAATACTGATAATCAATATTAGTATGCTTTTGGTATGTAGATTACAAAAAAGTGCATACTTGTGGCAAAGATACCGATATTATACTTTTGTCCTTCAATTTTAAACAAAATTATTATGAAAGCAATTATAGTAAATGAAGAAGGAAACGGATCAAAATTAAAATATGTAGAGATCCAAAAACCGGAAATTAATGACGATGAGGTTTTAGTAAAAGTAAGTGCGTTGAGCATTAATCCGGTTGATTACAAAACGAAATCCTCAGCAGCGTATGTAAATAACTTTTTTGCAGACGAAAGACCTGTTATTTTGGGTTGGGATTTATCAGGAACAATTGTAGAAGCCGGAAAAAACGTAACTGATTTTAAACTAAACGACGAAGTATTCGGAATGGTTAATTTTCCGGGAAAAGGAAAAGCGTATGCTGAATATGTTGCGGTTCCGGCTTCGCATTTAGCCTTAAAACCATCAACTATTTCGCATGAAGAAGCTGCAGCGGGAACTCTTGCTCTTTTAACAGCATGGCAGGCTTTGGTTACAAACGGAAAAATAAAAGAAGGTGACAACGTTTTAATTCATGGCGCTTCGGGCGGAGTTGGACATTACGCCACACAGATTGCAAAACATTTTAAAGCACATGTAATCGGAACCTCATCAGAAAAAAACAAAGATTTTGTTTTGCAAAATGGAGCCGATCAACATATCGATTACACAAAAACTGATTTTGAAAATGAAGTTTCTGATATTGATTTGGTTTTGAATTCAATTTCAGACGAAATCAATAATCGCTCCATAAATGTTGTAAAACCAGGCGGAAAAATAGTTTATATCCTGGGTGCAATCAATCCTGAATTTGCAGAAAAAGCAAAAAACAAAAATGTAGATTTATCTTCCATGCTGGTAGCATCTTCCGGAAAAGATATGAAAGCAGTTGCCGATTTGATGGAAAAAGGAATTATCAAATCACACATTTCACAAACCTTTACATTTGATGAAATGGAAAAAGCACATCAACAATTAGAAACCGGAAGAACGGTTGGTAAAATTGTAATTACTATTTAATTTTTTTTTAAAACCATATAAGTTATATAAGTCAATTAAGAAAAAATATGCTTTATAAAGAGCAGTTTTAAATGAACTTATATAACTTATATGGTTTAAAATTTTTTACAACATTGCAATCAGCATTATCAAACTCATAAGAATCATTAAACCATCTTCTATGATGGTTACAGTGCTCATTGGTAAATTAAAAACGTCTCCCAAACACGCACATTGAATTTTCTTTTTATTGAGTACAGATTGTAAAACTCCAATGATACTGATGCTCATAATAATAAATGTCACGGCATTTGTTACAATAGGATTAAAGTCTGTTAAATACGAAATTCCCAAACCTAATTCGATGAAGGCATAAATATAACCCCAAACAGGTATTGCTTTTGCCAGAACATCGTACATTTTGTAGCTTTCTGAAAATCCTTTTAAGTTGAGCATTTTAAAAAATGAAAAAACCAAAAAGAATCCTGCCATAAAATGGCGCATTGCCTGCATAAAATCAAAATGATGATTGGTTAGCTGAATCAATACAGTAACTAAACTGATATAAAATAATATCAATAAAATAGGTTTATAGGTGGCTGCCCAGAATTTGGTTTCTTCTGCAAATTCATTATGATGCAGTGTAGAAATCTGATATTTGCTATCTAATGCATTTTGCAATTCAGCAAGTTCAATATGTTTGTTCATTGTAATAGTTGCGCTGTTTTTGTCTTTTGAAACTTCGGCTTCTGTTACATAATGAATTGATTCTAGTGCTTTTTTTACTTTTTCCTCACAGCTTATACAGGTCATTCCGGTAAGTTGATAAGTATGTGTCATTGTTTTTACTTTTAAATTATCATACAAATTTCCGAAGTAAAGATTGCTTTAGTTTGTAAAATTTTGAGAATGATTTGTAAGATTTACTAAGAAAAGGTTTTTTAACCGCAAAGAGCGCAAAGGTTTTTTGTTATGCCAGTTTGGTAAAAGCGCAAGGTTCGCAAAGCTTTGTGAAAAAACTTTGCCAACCTTGCGTAATTCTTAGCGCACTTTGCGGTTAAGAAAAGTCATAAATTCTCAATCTGAATTCGTTTTTTTTAACCGCAAAGAGCGCAAAGTTTTTTTGTTATGCCAGTTTGGTAAAAGCGCAAAGTTCGCAAAGCTTTGTAAAAAAAACTTTGCGAACCTTGCGTAATTCTTAGCGTACTTTGCGGTTAAGAAAAGTCATAAAT
The DNA here is from genome assembly GCA_004296145.1 of Flavobacterium sp. Lineage (GTDB taxonomy): Bacteria > Bacteroidota > Bacteroidia > Flavobacteriales > Flavobacteriaceae > Flavobacterium. Next base: position 6,194 of record SEBM01000125.1, on the reverse strand, counting down.
TCTCAATCTGAATTCGTCTTTTTTAACCGCAAAGAGCGCAAAGGTTTTTTGTTATGCCAGTTTAGTAAAAGCGCAAAGTTCGTAAAGCTTTGTGAAAAAAACTTTGCGAACCTTGCGTAATTCTTAGCGTGCTTTGCGGTTAAAAAAAAATCATAAATTCTCAATCTGAATTCGTTTTTTATCTTTTAACTGTTTAAAACTGGTAGGACTAAAACCTGTGATTTTCTTAAATTGATTACTCAAATGAGCAACATTACTATAGTTTAACATGTCAGCAATTTCGCTAAGCGAAAGTTCATTATAAATCAACAATTCTTTTACTTTTTCTATTTTCTGGCTAATAAAATATTTCTCGATTGTCGTGCTTTCAATTTCCGAAAATAAATTGCTCAGTGAATTATAATCCTGGTTGAGATTTTGAGAAAGATAATCAGATAAATTGATTTTGAGTTCATTGTTTTTATGATGCACCAAATCAATAATCAGCGTTTTTATTTTCTCGATTGCTTTGCTTTTCTTATCGTCAAGTAAATCAAAACCTAAAGAATGAAGGTTGTAAAGCAATTTTGCTTTCTCACTTTCTGTGATTTCATTTTTTAGTTCGACTTCACCCAATTCAACAGAAACAGTCTCAAGTCCGAGTTTTTCCAATTCCGACTTTACCACCATTTTGCATCGGCCGCACACCATGTTTTTGATGTATAGCTTCATGTTTTTATTTAAGAGTTTCTACCACATTCCCACAAGTCAGCATAGAAGAACCATAATAAGGATTTTTAACTGCTTTTTCCTTGCTTAACCAGTCAGCATCTGCCATTGGACAATATTGTTTGTATATTGGCTGTCCCGGATTTGCTACTTTTATAAGTTCATAAGTACTTTTTGATAAAGATTTAAAAGTCTCACGTTGTTTTTTCAAATCCTGATTAGATGAAATTGCTTTAGCGTCGGCTGTTAGTTTTTTCATTACTTTCATCCAGACTTTGTGTTCGTTAGATTTTAGTTTCTCCATTTTAACAGCGCTAATTGCTGTCAGTAATTCTTTGGCTTTCGCCGAAGTTGCTTTAGCGTCACTTTTGATAAGAGCATCTTTTATTGCAAAATAATCATCAAAAACAGGTTTCAATTGATTTGAATCCAAAATGTCTTCTGTGATTATTGAAGATTTTATTTCACTTGCTGAAATTATATTTGCAGATAGCATTAATGTAAATATTGCTAAAATTACTGTGATTGAGTTTTTCATGGTATTAGATTTTAAAAATAGATTCCCGGGTTAAATTTTGAGAATAATGTTTTGCTCGGGATAAATTAAGTTGTTACAAATTTAGAGAAAAATAAACAGGCTTGCTGTCCTTTTAAGATTTCCATAACTAAAGCCTTTTAAAATCTGTAGGCTTCATGTTCTTTCTTTTTTTGAAATAATTAGACAAATGACTTTCATCGGTAAAACCAAATTCATAGGCAATTTGCTTGACCGGTAATTGGTTATTTTGAAATCGTTTTTCTATTAAAGTAGTTCTTAAATTATGAATATAATCACGATAGCTTATAGAAAAAGTCCTTTTGAAATAAGCACTAAAATACGTTTGTGCAATATTAAAATGATCAGCAATCACTTTGATCTGAACCAGTTTTGGCTGATAAATATTCTGATGAATATAAGATGTAATCTGTTCGTTGTCAATAGAATTTCCCTTTACAACAAGATTCAGGCCGCGCATGGTTTCTTTTATTAATCCGAAAATAGAAAGAATCTGATAAAATACAATTGGCGAATTCGAAACATCGGTTTTACAATTATAAGCAGAAATATTGTCAACCGTGTTTTTTAAAATGGTACGGCACGGATCGTCAAACTTTAAGACAATTTCCTTGAGTGTTTTATCCCGCATAAAACTTTCCGGCGTGTGCAGTAAAAATTCATCGCAAGTCAGATTTTGTTTGGAATTAAAATAATTGTCTGTGAATTTGATATACACAAAACGCGTACTTTTTTTAATATCAAAATAATGTTCGTCGTCTGGCGAAATCACGAATAAATCGCCCGTTTTGTACGGAAGAAGATTATTGTTCAAATGATGAATGCCACTTCCTTTTTTAATATAAATGATCTCATAATACGTATGAGTATGTGGCGGAAGATGAAATTTCTCATCTTCAAATTCATGTATAACAAGAGTTTCAAATTGATTTAATTTCGGCATAACTTAAATGTACAAGTTTATATCGCAAATATACAACTAATTTTTTCTGTAACCGCCTTAAATTTGCATCATAGAAAGTCTAATACTTTCGTGTAAAAACAAATGAAAAAAAGTCTTATTGCGCTGTCACTTGGTGGGTTAACAATTGGTATAACTGAATTTGTAATGATGGGGCTTCTGCCTGATATTGCTTCAGATATGAAAGTCTCAATTCCCGTTGCCGGATATTTAATTTCGGCTTATGCACTTGGAGTTGTTATCGGAGCACCATTATTGGTAATCCTTGGAAGAAATTACGCTCCAAAAAAAATGCTTTTAATTTTAGCTTTGATGTTAACGGTTTTTAATGCCCTTTCTATCATTGCTCCCGATTATAATTTTTTATTTGCTTCCCGTTTTCTTTCCGGATTACCTCACGGAGCCTTTTTTGGAGTAGGAGCAGTAGTAGCCAGTCGTTTGGCAGACAAGGGTAAAGAAGCTCAGGCAATTGCCATTATGTTCTCGGGTTTAACTTTGGCTAACTTAATCGGAGTGCCAATCGGAACTTATATTGGACATCATTTTGTATGGCGTTATACTTTTATACTTATTGCAATAGTTGGTTTATTGACCTTATTGTTCATTTATTTATGGATGCCAAACCTTGAGCAAAATCAAAAAGTAAACATGAAAACGCAATTGCAGTTTTTCAAAAAAATTGATGCATGGCTTATTATCGGAATCACAGCAATTGGTTTTGGAGGCTTATTCGCCTGGATCAGTTATATCGCGCCATTATTAATAAATGTTTCTAAATTTTCTCCGGAAGATGTTTCATATATCTTAATTCTGGCCGGTTTAGGAATGGTAGTTGGAAATTTCCTTGGCGGAAAACTGGCAGATAAATTTTCTCCTGCTCCAACAACATTAGCATTATTACTGGTAATGTCTCTTGATTTAATTTTGGTTTACTTTTTCTCATTCAATCAATATGCATCTTTATTATTTACATTCTTAACCGGAGCGATTTCTTTTTCAGTAATTGCGCCAATTCAAATGCTGATGATTCGTACAGCAAAAGACGCTGAGATGATCGCTTCAGCTTCTTTACAAGGAAGTTTTAATATCGGAAATGCCTTAGGGGCTTTTCTTGGCGGACTGCCTTTAGCTGCTGGTTATAGTTTTGCTTCACCAAATCTTATCGGTGTCGGAATGTCAATCATCGGAATGATTATTACTCTTATTTTAATTCAAAGAAAAAGAAATGCAAGTCTTGAATTGCAGGAAATAAAAGCAGTATAATTTATACTTTAACACATAGAGACATAGGTTTGTTATTCTTTTTAAAACTATAAAATCTATGTCTCTATGTGTTAGAAAAAAATATCAAAGTTTTACCCATTAAAAAAAAGGCTGACAAATAGAATTGTCAGCCTTTTTTTTATGCTTTAAAATTTAAATTTACCAGCCTTTTACAGCGCCACCTTTAAATTCTTTATCTGCCACTTTTGCAACCTCATCAGACTGAAAAGCTTTTAAAAAGTTGATCACTTTTTGATCTGTTTTATTGTCCTCTCTCGACACAACCAAATTTACATAAGGAGATTCTTTATCTTCAACAAACAAAGCATCTCTCGACGGAACAAGTCCGGCCTGAGATGAAAAAGTATTATTGATAATCGCTAAAGAAACATTTTCATCATCTAAAGTTCTCGGAATCTGCGGAGCTTCTAATTCTAATATTTTTAAGTTCTTTGGATTTTCTGTAATATCAGTTACTTTTGGTAAAAGTCCAACATTATCTTTTAGTTTTAATAATCCGTTTTTTTGAAGTAATAATAAAGAACGTCCGCCATTTGTTGGATCATTCGGGATAACGATTGTACTTCCTGGTTTTAATTCTGTAATTGTTTTTATTTTTCTTGAATAAGCAGCAATCGGATAAATAAAAGTTTTTCCGATAATAGCCAGTTTATAACCTCTTTGTTTAGATTGTGCATCAAGATAAGGTTTGTGCTGAAAAGCATTTGCGTCAATATCACCCTGATTCAAAGCTTCGTTTGGAACTACATAGTCATTAAAAGTAATTAACTCAACTTCTAATCCATATTTTTCTTTTGCCACTTTTTGTGCCGCTTGTGCCACTGTAAATTCTGGTCCGGCAGCTACACCAACTTTAATATGATTTGGATCATTTTTCTTGTCTTTTCCGCAGTTAGCCAATGTTAACGTTAGAATTAAAACTCCTGCAAGTGCCGAAAGTCTGTTTTTTGTATTCATGTTTTTATTTTTAAAATTAAAGCTGAGTTTTATCTGTGATCAAAATATTTAGAAAGTCTGTCTCCGACAAATTGTATGATAAAGACAAGAGCAACAAGTAATGCCAAAACGGTATTCATAATGACAGCATCATAACCAATATAACCATACTGATAACCAATTTGTCCAAGTCCGCCGGCACCAACAGCGCCACCCATTGCAGAATAACCAACAAGTGTGATTAAGGTAATGGAAGCGGCATTTATTAAAGAAGGAAGTGCTTCCGGCAATAAAACTTTGTATACAATTTGTAACGGTGTTGCGCCCAAAGCTCTTGCGGCTTCAATTAATCCCGAAGGTAAACTCAGTAAACTATTTTCTACCAATCTTGCAATAAACGGAGCGGCTCCAATACTTAACGGAACTAATGCCGCGCTAACTCCGATTGAAGTTCCAACCAAAGTTCTTGTGAAAGGAATCATCCAGACGATCAAAATAATGAACGGAATCGATCTGAAAATATTCACGATTACCGAAAGAACACGATTAAATAGTAAATGTTCTAAAATCTGACCTTTTCTGGTAAGGAATAATAAAATCCCGGAAGGAAGACCTAATAAAAAACCGAAAAATCCGGCTAAAAATGTCATTACAATGGTTTCTAAAGTTCCTTGTAATAAAAGTGTTATGATAGATTCAGACATAGCCTAATATTTCTGTTTTTACGTGTTTTGCATTAAAAAATTGAATTGCTTCCTTGTGCTGCGTTTCACTGCCGGATAATTCCACAATAAGAATTCCGAAATTGGTTTCGCCCGCATAAGCAGTTTGTGCCGTAATAATATTGGCATTTACACCAAACTGAATGGCTGCCTGAGTCAGAATAGGTTCATTTACCGAATTCCCATTTAACTCTAATCTTAATAAAGGATGTAAACCGGCTGCATATTCAGATTTCAAACGTTCCTGAAATAAATCCGGAATTTCGATATGTAAAGAAGATGCAATAAATTCACGAGTTAGTTCATTTTTCGGATTTGCGAAAATTTCACCAACAGTTCCCTGTTCAATTAATTTTCCGTTGCTGATTACTGCAACCTCATCACAAATCGCTTTTACAACTTCCATTTGGTGCGTGATTAAAAGAATTGTAATGTTCAGACGTTTGTTAATGTCTTTTAGTAAATTCAGAATAGATCGCGTTGTTCCCGGATCCAAAGCGCTTGTTGCTTCATCACACAAAAGAACTTTTGGATTGTTTGCCAGTGTTCTTGCAATGGCAACACGTTGTTTCTGACCGCCTGACAGACTCGCAGGATAATCATTTATTTTTTCGGCAAGACCAACAAGTTCTAATAATTCCAGAACACGTTCCTTAATTATGTTTTTAGAAACTCCCGCTAATTCTAAAGGAAAAGCAACATTGTCAAAAACAGTTCTGGAAGACAAAAGATTAAAATGCTGAAAAATCATTCCGATTTGTCTTCTTTCTTTTGCCAGTTGTGAATTGCTTAATTGTAATAACGATTTTCCGTCTACAACTACATCACCGGAAGTTGGCTTTTCCAACAGGTTTATACAGCGTATCAATGTGCTCTTTCCTGCACCCGAAGTTCCAATGACTCCAAATATTTTTCCCGGAGGAACATGAAGCGAAACATCCTGCAAAGCAGTAATCTCTCTTCCTGTTTTATGAAACGTTTTAGTAATATTCTTTAATTCTATCATATTTTATTATTTGCAATAAAC
>SEBM01000681.1 GCA_004296145.1 Flavobacterium sp. | reverse complement strand
GCTGGAGATCAGGAAATAAAAATCAGATGCAGGTTTTAGCCCGCGAAATAGCTTTAAAAGGATATTCGTGTTTTGGAATAGAATATCGATTGTCGCTCGAGGCGAAATATCCGGAAGGGATTTATGATGTAAAAAATGCAATTAAATTTATAAAAGATAATGCAAAGAAATTCAATGTAGATCCAGATAAAATTGCGGTTTTAGGATGCTCTTCGGGCGGACAAATGGCAGCTTTAATTGGAACAACAAATGAAAATCCGGCTTTTGAAGATGCTCATAATACAAGTAAATCTTCTTCAAAAGTAAATGCAATTATCGATATAGATGGTGTTTTGGCTTTTAAACATCCTGAATCATCAGAAGGAGAAATGGCAGCTTTTTGGCTGGGAGGAAAATCAGATGAAAAACCGGAAAATTGGAAAAATGCTTCGGCTTTAAGCCATACAGACAAAAATACACCACCAACATTATATATCTGCAGCAGTATTGACAGGTTTCATGCGGGAAGAGATGATATGATTGCAATTTTAAACAAAAACAAAATTTACAACGAAGTCAAAACAATAAAAGATTCGCCACATTCATTTTGGTTTTTTGAGCCATGGTTTAGCGAAACACTCGGTTACAGCACACAATTTTTAGATAAAATTTTTAAATAATACATACTATAATGAAAACAAAAATCACCGCAGCAATTCTACTTTTAGCAGGAATAACAACAATTAATGCGCAGAGTTACGATATAAAAAAGAATAAAACGTATGCTGAAATTTCTGCAAAAACAGACGGAAAATGGGAAGGCAGAAAATATATTGGTGGTACAGTTTTTAAAAATGTTGACAGATTAAAACTTGCTCCCGAACATACAGATCATTCTTTTGATATTCGTTATGAAGGCCCGGGCTGGGAAAATAACAGAATCGGATATCGTTTGTATTTAGATTGGAGAAATGCTATTGATATTTATGGAAAGAAAACATCAGAAAATATTTTGCCAAAAGTAGGGCAGGATAATTTTGATTCTTACCATGAAATGAGTGATTGGGGAGCTGATATTTTGAAAGCAGGAAAAGGAATCGGAATTGGTTCTATTGACCGTTATTTAAACAATGAAAAATTACACTTCCGTGAAGTGGATTCGACCATTGCAAATGTGTACAACAAAACGAATGAATCTGTCGTAAAAATTGATTATTTTGGATGGAAAACAGCTTCTGATAAAATTAATTTTCAATCAGAATTGACTATTAAACCAGATCAGCTTTACACACAACACACATTTAAAGCATCAAAAGCAATTCAGGGAATTTGTACCGGAATTGTAAAACAGAAAAATACTGAATTGCTTAAAAAAGAAAGTAAAAATAAAAAATGGGCTTATCTCGCTACATACGGTCAGCAATCTTTGGTTCCGGACAAATTAGGAATGGCTATTTTCTATGAAGTAAAAACTGTAGAAAACATTGCTGATACAGATTTGGATTATTTGTTAGTTTTTAAACCAACAGCAAAATCGACTTCATTTTATCTTTTAGGTGCCTGGGAACAAGAGGTAAACGGAATAAAAACACAGGAAGAATTTGTAAAATATTTAGATCAGCAATTAGAGGTATTGAATAAAAAAGGTAAAATGTAATTTTATGTTTAAATCTGTTTTCATAACCAACTTTACAAAATGTACTCTTGTTTTTCTGCTGATTTTTGGCAGCAAAATAATTGCACAGAATCAGGACGATTCACAAAAAGATGTTATTTCGTACGACTTAAAATGGTCAGAAAGAACAGCACTTTCTATTTTAAATAAATATCCACAAGCCTGGCAGCTTGACGGAAATGAAAAACCCAAATGGGATTATAAAATGGGTTTTGTATTGTCTGGTTTTGAAAAATTATATCAGAAAACAAACGATAAAAAGTATCTCAATTACATCAAAGAATATGTTGATGAAATGATTGACAGCACCGGAAATATCAAAAAATACAATAGTAAAGAATATAAT
>SEBM01000680.1 GCA_004296145.1 Flavobacterium sp. | reverse complement strand
TCCTGTCATTATTTTTTATCGATTTATTTGAAATATATTCTTTTGTGATTTCCTTACTTCTTGTTCTGTTTGTTTTCATCATTTTTAAAATTAATATTGATTTAACAACTTAAACAATTGACATGCCATATCATCCTCAAAAACCTATAACATTCATTATCAATAAAATACTCACAAACAACAAATCAACAGCTTTTCGAAGCCTATCAAAATGATAAGATCAGCCTTTCATTATGATAAAAATATTATTCTAATCGACTTTGAAAACTACGAAGCTGATTATAACAAATGGCAATTACATTGGCATATTTACTATATTTAAACCGAAACTTTGCAATACAAAAATTAAATGAAGAAACAGTTTAGAGAGCACATCGAAAAAACGTCACCCTTAAGTGATGAAAAATTTGATTATGTATTTTCTTTTTTTAAACCCAAAAAAATTAGGAAAAACAGCATCATTATTAGTTCGGGTGATTTAGTTTTTCATGAATTCTGGGTATTTAAAGGCTGTTTAAAAGCATCTTATCTTTTGGAGGACGGCAAAGAAAAAATAATCCGGTTTGCTGTTGAAGAATGGTGGGTAAGTGATTATGATGCTTATTTTAAAAGCAATCCTGCAACACTCAATATTGAAGCTCTGAAAGATTGCGAATTACTGACTCTTTCTCTACAAGACCGTGAAAAACTCTGCAGTGAACTACCCGAAATGAATTCTTTTTTCAGAAAAAAAATGGAAGGCGCCTATTCTGCCTTTCAGAGACGCCTGGTGTCTATGCTTTCCAATGACGCAAAAAAACATTATGAAATTTTTGTACAACAATATCCCATGCTGATGGAACGTCTTCCAAAGTCGGTTATCGCTTCTTATTTAGGAATTACTCGCGAAACACTCAGCCGAATTTCCAATGCGCCGTTGTGATATAAATCACGGCTTGTGTGTGATTTACATCATTTGAATTCATTAATTTTATCAAAAACTTTGTGTTTTTACTTTAAACAGCATTAACATAAAAAAAATATGACCAAACAGTCTAAAGCAACCGCAATTGGTTTTTGCGCTATTATTTTATGGAGTTCAATTGTTGGGCTAATAAAAGAAGTCAGTCATTCTTTTGGAGCAACCGCAGGCGCCGCAATGATTTACACCACAGCATCTGTATTTTTACTTCTGAGTATGAAATGGACGCCTTTATCCAAATTCCCAAAAAAATATTTGTTTTTTGGTGCACTTTTAATGGTTTCCTACGAGTTATGTCTGGCCTTGTCAATAGGTTATTCGCAAAATAGCAAACAAGCTATTGAAGTCGGAATGGTCAATTACCTCTGGCCTACTTTTACCATGATTGCCACAGTGCTTTTTACATCCAAAAAAGCCGGCTGGCTTATTGTGCCGGGCATTTTAATTTCGATGCTAGGTATTGTCTGGGTTTTAGGGGGCGAACAAGGTTTTGATGTTGCAGAAATGATATCAAACATTCAGAAAAATCCGCTGAGTTACGGATTGGCATTCTTAGGTGCGATTTTATGGGCCGGCTATTGCGTGGTTACGATTCGTATTTCGAACAATGCAAACGGTATTACTTTCTTTTTTATACTGGTTGCCGCTGTTTTATGGATAAAATATCTTTTACTAAACGATGATCAGGCAATGCATTTTAGTGTTTCCTCTGTAATTTACCTCCTTCTTGCCGGATCTGCAATGGGATTTGGCTATGCGGCCTGGAATATCGGAATTCTGCATGGAAACGTTACGACTTTGGCAGGAGCGTCTTACTTTACGCCTGTCTTGTCTTCTCTGCTTTCTTCGGTTCTGCTCTCAGCTGCTTTGGGATTGTCGTTTTGGCAGGGTACTTTAATGGTTTGCACAGGTTCTATCCTTTGCTGGCTTTCGACACGGAAATTCTCCCAAAAAAAGATTTAGAATATAGATTTACTAAAAACCCGCAAAAAAATGCGGGTTTTATTTAGTTCCGTTTTATTTAGATTCTATAATAGTTCCAATAC
>SEBM01000679.1 GCA_004296145.1 Flavobacterium sp. | reverse complement strand
ACAAATGCTGTTATTTTATTTTTTTAACTAAATATCGTTTGTATGACTAAGTTTTGTATTTTTATTTCTGCAAAATAAATAACAACCTTAAACCGTAAATTAGTATGGGAAAATTTGTGATTACTAAAAGAGCCAATGGTGAATTTCAGTTCAATTTAAAAGCCGGAAATGGCCAGACAATTTTAAGCAGTGAAGGTTATAGTACAAAAGCTGCCTGCACAAACGGAATCGAATCTGTAAAAACAAATTCGCAGGACGATAACAGATTTGAAAAAAAAGAATCCAGTAACGGAAAACCCTTTTTCAATCTAAAAGCCAGCAATGGGCAAATTATCGGTTCAAGTGAAATGTATGAAAGTACTTCTGCCAGAGATAACGGAATTGCTTCAGTAAAGACAAATGCTCCCGACGCAACTACAGACGATCAGACAGCATAATTATTAGAATATAAAAAACAAAAACGAGGCCGAAACCTCGTTTTTTTTTATGCTTAAAGCGGACCAAATTTTTTCTTGTAGCGGCTGAGTTCGTCTTCTGTTTTGCTTAATAGTTTTTCCAGAAGCATAATTTTATCTTCATAAAGTTTTTTTAAGGCTACAGTATTATCAGGGTTTATCATAATACTGCCATTATTATTTCCTTTTAAGTTATTAAAACTATTAAAATACCGCTGACTGTCAAAACTTAGAATATCTTCTACACTGACTTCTAAAATTCGGGCAATTTCAACCAGTTTTACAAACGATAGAACCGTTTTTCCTTTTTCAATTTTACTGTAACCCGCCTGGGTCACTCCTAGTTGATCTGCCATATATTCCTGAGTATAATTTTTTAACTCTCTAATGCTTTTAATTTTGTTTTTTATTGAAGTGGGCATAAGCTTGATTTGGAGAAGTAAAGTACAGCTAGTCCGTTATTTTGCGTACTGAAACTATACCTTAATGCATGATTATGATACCACTAAATAGGGGTTTGATGAAGTGGTATTTTTTTATTTTTTTCTGGTCGTAATAATAAAACCATATACTACAGCAACGACGATAAAAGCTACATCGTAACCAAAGATTTCGTTTGATAACATTGCTATTTTCTAAGTATTAAGGTTTTGCTGTTGCAGACTCCGGTCAAATTCTAAATCTAAATACTGATCAATTTGTTTTCCTATGGCAGGCCGGTCGAGGTTTTTTATTTTAACCCGTATTTCTTTTTGGTAGACATCTTTTACAATCACATAATATTCAATATCAATATTTCCGTGAAACCTAAAAATGATAATAATTGTATAAGCTAATAAAGTAGGCACGATATAATACAAATACATTAAATTGGAGAAAACCATACAATAATATGCGATGGCTGTAATGGCGATAAAAGCACCATTTTCAAGAAAATAAGACTTTTTTTTCTTGAGTAATCCGAGCTCTACAATTTCATTAAAACTGTATTGCCAGTGTTTTGATCCATAGTGAAACTGCACCTGATCATGAGTAAGAGTAAAGAACATAATAATTTAGTAGTTATATAATTGGGTGTTTATTCTGGGGTGTTGACAAAGTGCATAATCAAACCGGCTAACATTCTTACAAATGCATCCAATTATAGTGATTTTGACCAAAACTTTGTATTCGCAATATTACGCATTATCCTATTTTTTTTCTTACAAAGCACCTTATAGAATATAACTACAAGTTGTAATTAAATCCAAAATATCAATTTTTACTTATTCTTTTAAAAGCGATATAACGATTTTACTTATATAATTATTTATATCCGGGAAATGCGGTTTTTAGGAATATTCGAGAATAAAGCTAGTCAAAAAAATCGGACTTGCTTTATAATTTTTCAGTTTATAAAAAAACTTAACATACAAAAAAAAGCGGCTGACTCCTAAAAAGAATCAGCCGCTTTTGCTTGAGTAATTATAACTTATAAATTGTTATTCCTCTAAAATTTCACAGGCAAAACCGAGGTTTATAATTTCATTTTTGATTGTTGCAATCTGTATTA
>SEBM01000678.1 GCA_004296145.1 Flavobacterium sp. | reverse complement strand
ATCTAAGGGCATCATTTGTATTGATACGCGGATCTTTAATATTTTGTGTTATAAAAATAGGAATATTAATTTTATCAGCATGAAACAATGGCGAAACCTGACTCATGTAATCAGCCTCTGTAATTGGATTGCCAACAATTTCGTAAAACATTTGCAAATTAGACTTTAAAAACGGTGGAATAGAATTTAAATAGCTAAATAAATTTAACACTCCAGAATTAGAAGCAGCACACTTATACAACTGCGGACTTTTAATTGCAGCACTTATAGCAATATATCCACCAAAACCACTACCATAAATTGCAATTTTTTTAGGATTTGCCACTTTTTGATTGATCAACCATTTTACGCCATCATCAATATCATCTTGTATTTTGCCACCCCATTGTTTAAAACCAGCAGCATAAAAATTCTTTCCGTAACCTGTAGATCCCCTGTAATTAATTTGCATTACGGCATACCCTCTGTTAGCAAAAAACTGTACTTCTGCATTGTATCCCCATGTATTTCTTTGTCCAGGCCCATTATGTGGCAGCACAATTAATGGAAGGTTTTTTGCATCAGTATTTAAGGGTAGTGTTAAATAACCATTTATTTTTAAGCCGTCTCTAGAAGTATAACTGATGGGCTTCATTTCGCACATCTGATCTTCGTTTATGGCAGAATTAATATCAGATAGTTTTTTAAGTTTGCCAGTTGCCGCGATATACAAATAATAAGAACCCGGATTTCTATCAGTAAATGTTCTAATTACAAAAACATTTTCGTTTTTATCTCTATCAATAACTCGGTATTCGGTTTTAGGCAATAATTTATCAAGCTTTTCATAAAATAGCTTTGCAGTGTCATCAAGGTAATGCTTTTCCTTTTTCCATGTCTCACCAACAACATACTCCATTTTACCCTTTCTTCTAGAGTATTGAGCATCCACAACATTTAAAGTATCACTTGCAAATAGTACACTTTTTTCTTTTCCTGTTATACAATCTAATTCAATCAATGCATTTTTATCTCTGTTTACATCAGAAACTGCATAAACAATATTTGGCTTATTTTCTGAAAATGCAACCGGAAATAAAGTTGTTTTAAAGTTATTTGTAATGATAGCTTTAAATTTTTGAGCTTCATTTTCACGATATAAAAAGGTTTCATTTACGCCATCGCTAGAAATAGCCATCCTTAATTTGCCTTTACTATCAGTCATCCAATTGGTAATATTACCCGGATTTTGAGCAACAATTTGCATTTCACCATCTCTAACATTTAATCTATACACATCAGAAACAGTAGAATCACGTTGATTAGAAAGCACTAATAAAAACTTATTGTCTATCAATTGATCTTCTAAAACCCTTATTCTAGCCTTAGCATTGGTGCTTAACTGGCGTTCATTTTTACCCTCGCTATTAATGATAAAAATATCAGACTGGAAGCGTACCCCTTCTTTCTCTTTGTAATAAATCAATTCATCATTACTAACCCAAGAGTGAAAACTGATATTTTTTTCTTGCAATTTGGTAAGCTGTACAATTTTACCACTGGCAATATCTTCAACAAATAAGTTCTGTTTTTTATCTTGTAACTTTAAGTACGACAAGCTTTTGCCATCTGGCGAGATACGATAGCTAGCCTTATCCTGCGATTTAAAAAAATCGTTAACAGGGATAACAGCAACCTTATTACCTGTATTACAAGCAAAAAAGAATGCCAAAAGCACCAACCAAATATATTTTTTCTCAACCGTCATATACCATGCAAAAATAAGCAACCCTATTTGGCAAAGTAAGTAATCATTAATATTGTTACTTAACCAAACCTACTTCGGAGTGTCAATGTAGCAACATTGTGATTATTTTAAAACACAATATCCGTAACAATTAGAATACGCGAAATGAATTTTCGTTATTTTAGCAAATAGTTAATGGGCAAAAAATTTGATTAGATTTATAATCAGCTTACTTTCTACCACAAATGAAAAAATTATTATTGATCTTATTTTGTTACACTTATAG
>SEBM01000677.1 GCA_004296145.1 Flavobacterium sp. | reverse complement strand
TTTGTAAACATGTTTTATATATTTAAAATTTATAATTGAGTTTAAATTTACATCACTTCAATTTTCTTTTATTATAACATTTTTCAGGTTTTTTATATTTTAAAATGCTTCTGTTTTAGTACAAAAAAGTAAACATGTAAATTCTGTAACATCAAACAATTATTATATAAACAGATTGATTTTTTAATTTACTTACTTTATATACCTCCCCTGTTTCATTCAAATTTTTAAATCAATAGTATGAGCGATATTGCACGCCGTTTTCCCGAAAATCCTTTATTAATGCCCAAAGATTTAAATGCCAGTACAGCTGAACTGCAGATTATCAGCTTATTAAATCCCGGAGTTTTTGTTTTTGAAAACAAAACGTGGCTTTTGGTAAGGGTTGCAGAATCTATTGCACAAAAAGAAGGTGTGATATTTTTTCCGGTTGTGAATGCATTGGGAAAAGTTGAAATTATTGAAATACCACTCAATGATCCTGATTTAATTGCCAATGATGCGAGAGTTGTAAATTATAAAGGTTTGGATTATCTTACTACTTTATCGCATCTCAGGTTGGTTTGCAGTGATGACGGAGTTCATTTTTATGAGCCTGAAAATCCGGAAATTATAATGGGAAAAGGGATTCTGGAACAATTTGGAATTGAAGATTGCCGCGTAAGCAAAATCGACGATACTTATTATCTTACCTACACTGCGGTTTCTGAAAATGGTGTTGGCGTTGGATTGCGTACTACGAAAGACTGGAAAAATTTTGATATAAAAGGAATGATTCTTCCGCCGCATAATAAAGATTGTGCCATTTTTGAAGAATTAATTGATGGTAAATATTATTGTTTACACCGGCCTTCGAGTCCGCAAATTGGTGGAAACTTTATTTGGCTGGCCGAATCTCAGGACGGAATTTACTGGGGAAATCATCAATGTATCATAAAAAGCCGCCCCGGTCTGTGGGATAGTGCGAGAGTTGGTGCGGGCGCGGCGCCTATTAAAACAGAAAAAGGCTGGCTCGAAATTTATCATGGTGCCAATGCAGAACACCAATATTGTCTGGGCGCTTTTTTGATGGATCTTGAAAATCCTGCAAAAATTATTGCCCGGTCAATAGAACCGATTATGATGCCGAAAGAAAATTATGAACTAAGCGGTTTTTTCGGTTATGTCGTTTTCACAAACGGACATGTTGTAGACGGAGACAAACTCACCGTTTATTACGGAGCAGCCGATGAATTTGTTTGCGGAGCAGAATTTTCTATTAAGGAAATCCTCGCTACATTAGAAGTTTAATTAAATCATAAAAAAAACCTGTAGTAAATAAATACTACAGGTTTTTCTTTTTTAATTTCAATTTCAATTACGCTTCATCTTCTTCAGCTGCATCGAAATTAATTGTGTTGTAAGCTGCTTCAGTAAGTGTTACGTCCGCTTGTTTTTCTTCGGCTAATGTTTTTTCAAGTAACAATACAGCGTCATCTTCACCTAGTGTTTGTGCAAATGCTGCCAAAGTACCATAAGTAGCAATTTCATAATGTTCGATTTTTTGAGAAGCTGCAATAATTCCTGCGTCTCTTACTGGTCCAACTTCTGTTTCTTCCATAATACCCTCGCCTTCTTTAATTAGACCTTCCATTGCATCACATTTTTTAGCTACTGCTTTTTCTCCTACAGAAGCAAATACTTTTTCAAGTCTTGTTACTTGTTCCTGAGTTACAGATAAATGTTCGTTGATTGCTGCGATAAGGTTTTCTGAAGTAGCGTTTTTCGCCATTTTAGGAAGTGCTTTTACCAATGCTTTTTCTGCCCAGTAGATATCTTTTAAAGAATCTACAAATAATTCTCTTAAACCGTCAGCAGCATTTGATTTTGCTTTTACTGTTGCAGTTTTACTAGTTGATTTTGAAGCAGTTGTTGTTGCTTTTGTTTTAGATGCTGTTGCACTTTTTGTACTTGTTGTACTTTTTGTATTTTTCGTTGCGGTTTTCATGATTTTTCTGTTTTATATATTAATATTT
>SEBM01000124.1 GCA_004296145.1 Flavobacterium sp. | reverse complement strand
GAAATAAATATGTCATATAAAATATTTACCCCAATAAATTGAGTGAATTTTCAATTTATTGGGGGTAAATTATTAAGCTATTTTAAAAAAAATTATCTGAAATTATTAATGTTTTTATACTTATAAATAAAATCACGGCTTTGCTTATCTCCAGGCAAATTGTATTTCATCACTATTTCGTAGTTTCCGTAACGCATGAATAGGAAATTAGAATTCATAAAACGTTTTGCAATTGTTTCTACACTTACATCTCCATTAACATAAGCATTGACAATTTGATTGTTTAAGTCAATCCAATCCTGTTTATAAAGTAATGGCATATTATACTTAAACGGGAAATTTTCCTTTGTCCATGATTGATTTACGTCATTTTCTATACTTGTCATATAATACGCATTAAGCGGTATTGCTTTTGACGGTATTACTCCCAATTCATTTGTATCCCTGTTACTTATAGAAAAATTACCATTTAAAGGATAATCTTTATACAGATAAGGATAAACATCTGCTGTATAATATTCATCATTTAGTTTAGATTCTGCTGTTACCAAAGCTTTGTTATCACTGTATGTTGCTCCATTTAGTTCTGTCATATCAAATGCTTCCTGACTTGAAATGGTATTGGTTAAGTAGATAACGTCTGAATACAAAACACCAAAATTATAGCTTTGCGTATTTATTGCACTCATTTTAGAAGTAAATGTCTTGTATTTACTGGTAGTAAACATGTACGACAAACGCTCAATACTTCCTTCAGCTTTTGATAATTCATCGGCTTGATTTTCTTTTATCTGAATATCATTTCCTTCATCGCTTATAGTATTTACTTTAGTACCACTACTAGTATTATTAGAAGAATTCTGTTTCAAATTACTCACTATCGTAAAATTGTATTTCTTTTCCTGATCAATATTTGGCAAATCATACGTTACTTCATTTGAGCCTGTGTTGTAATTAAAAACAGTAGCTTTTGCATTAGAAGTTCCGTCTACATTTACTTTGATATTCGTTTCCCAATTTGAATCTTCAAACAAATAATCCTGACCTCGTTTAAGCTGAATATACCCTTTTGGATATTCTTCTTCAAGGAAATATTTCTGATCAACAACCGGATAAGCATATTTTATATTGGTTAGCGGAATATGATTTGGAGCTCCTCCTGTCGTAAACAACCTTTCTTCATATTCAGTAGCAATTTTTCCATCTACTTTTATAGGCTGAAAAGAACCATTTACCATCTTTTGAAAACTAACCTCAACCTGTACTTTAAGTTCTTTATTTGGAGGTAAGATATCTGTTGAAACAAAATTAGCTTTATCCTTTAATGAACCCCACTCTAAAACTCCTGGAATTTCAGTTGTTCCGTCTAAGACTTTAAATTTTTCTAATATAACTTTATAAGTAACATCTCCTGTATCTTCAGGAATCACAAAAGCTTCATTTACTTTCATTGAGAAAGCAGCTTGTGGTACCGCAAAAACATCTACGTCTGTAGAACTTTGTTTTGGAGTTACGTCTGTTATTAATTTAAGACCGCCTAATGGAGACGCATTTTCAAACTGGCATTCTTCTCCCAGCTCAAATTTAAAACGGAATTTTCCTTTTATCAGTCCGCCCAGAATATTCATGTTTCCGGCTACATAACCACGCATCCAAACCGGGTTTGGTAGTTTTGCCTGTAATAAAACTGCTGCTCCTCCTGAAATAATTGGAACTTTGAATTTTAAAAATGATAATTTAACTCTAATTCCTAATTCTCCCTGCAGGTAAGCATATGATTGTCCGTTAGCATACCAACCGTTTATTCCTACCTGATCTCCTGTGTTTGAACATCTCGCTTCCTGATAATCTTTTAACATGATATCGAATCCCATACCGGCCTGAAAACGAGCATAAAAAAGCAAGAAACTCAAATCTCCGGTATCAAAATCCAGACTGGCTCCAAAGGCTAAACCTCCTCCATTTGCCAATGCGTTTTCATCACGCATATAATCTAATTCTTTAGTATCGACACCCAAAATTTGTGAAACAATTGCCGGCGGCGGCGGACTGCCGGGAAGTAATGTTCCTGCCATGAAATAACTAGTCGTTTTTAAGTACATTCCGGCCACACCGATTTTTATTCCACATCTGTCATCTGGTGTTCCCATATACATATACCAGTCTTTTGGATCTTTGTGGAAAACTCCCCAAACAGCTCTTCCTCCTTCTCCTATCCCCGAAAGGAAATTTCCTGGTGTGTTAATATATACATCTGTTGTGGCATGCATCGATTTGTTTTGAAAATCAAACTCTATTGCAGCTGCCATTTTTATTCCAACTGCGGCTGATAGGTCACCCGGAATGGCCTCTTTTGCCTCCGGAATATATTTACTTGCAAAAGAACCTTTTAGATCGCTTTCTGTCACTCCCAAAAAGCTTTTCTTTGAAGTAACATTTGAAGCTACTTTCCCCATCAGGTCAGTAACGTTTTTAAGTCCTGGAATTTTGGCCATCACATTTGCTTTTCCAAAAATGGCTAATCTGTTTACACCTCCTTTTGAATTAAATGCAATTTCGAATCCTGCTTCACCATCACAAATTGTTTCAGAACCAACATGAAAATAAATTAGGGCTTTGACTCCAAGACCTACTTTTTCGTCAGGCGTATAACTCAGCCCTGATGGCGAAAAATCTCCAATGGCAATATCCTGATTTCGATGCATTTTATAATATGCACCTCCTCCAAAACCGTTAATCATAAACGGTGCTGGTGTTGGCGGCCATTTTACTGCTGCATCAAAATACCAATATCTAAAAGTCGTTTTACCAAAAATAGCTTTTGCCTTTACATTGACAACACCGGCAACATCAACTTCAAGATCGGCATTAAATCCGTTTCCGTATACTGGGTCTTTTTCCATTAAGATAAGACCTCCTTTAATGGTTAATCCACTGAATTTACAATCAATATTAATAGCTGATAAATCAAGACCATCATACTTGCTTCGCTGCCTGTAACCATCATCATACATCTTTCCTTTGATTCCAATTCTGGCGGTAGCTCCGGCTCCAACACTTTCCATCAGATTGATTCCTAAATCGAAATCAATTCGGGAATTATCTCCATTTATGGCGACATTTATATTACCAATGGAAACAGGGAAATTACCGAAAGCAACAGTTCCTTTATACCCCATATTTCGAACAGAAATAATAGGCGAAACGGTTTGCAACTGTAAATTCTCAAAAGTAATTCCTTTAAAATCAACTGTCTTTTTTCCTTCTACTTCCTTGTCGTCAGATGCTCCTTTATTTGTTCCAAAAGAAACAGATCCGTTTAGATTCGCTTTGGGTAAAAATTTTCCGTTAACTAATTTTAATTCAACAGAACTATTAGGCAGCAATAAAGCTTTTGCTTTCCATATATCAAAGGCTATGGAATCTTTTGTAACAACAACCAATTGTTGTTCCTCCATCGATATAAAACCATTATACGCCAAACCTGCCCTATTGGTCTGAGCCGGTTTAGGAGGAGTTGTGGTTGTTGTGGTTCCTGTTGCTCCAGCTGCTGGCGTTGCGGGTGTGGTTGTAGTTGCAGCAGTTGTTGTTTGTTTTTTCTCTTGTGCTGCTTTACTTATCGGTAATAGAATCTGACCACTTAAATTTGCTTTTACAAAAGTGTTTGCAGCAATAGTTACATCAATATGATCTAAGGAATAAGCCCATGATTTTTCCTGACTGGTTATACCACGATCTAACGGAAATACATTATCGGCATAGAAAGTTCCTGAAACTCCAAACTTATCAATAATTAGATTTTGCGCGCCTACATGAATTCTTTCTTTTGATGAAGCTGTATCTTCAGTTTGAAATTCTTTTGGCAGACCAACATCAAAAGCCTGAACAAAGACTCCTTTCCAAGATTCCTGGCTTGGTGTTAAAAGCGCATTTTTTGCATAATATTCAGGAAAAACAACTGTCGGATCATTTTTTAAATCACTTAAGTCCAATACTGCATTACTAACTAAGAACTGAAAATTTCCTTCAAAGTCTTTTCCGTTTCGTTTATCTTTTAATGTAAAAGGCTGTAAACTTACATTAACCAAAATATCATTCCAGCTACTTGCCGTAAAGCTAAATTCTCCTCGGACTCTATTTGGAATCTGAACTGTTTTTCCGTTATAATACGTTTTAGGAATTGTTGTTTTTGCTTCGTTAACCGTTTTGGTTTGTGGATCTATTGGTAAAATCAGATTTCTTGAAAACTCAACTGCACCGGAAACTTTCATCTCCTTAAAACCATCGCAGTCAATTGTTACATATGTTAAATCATTGACTTTTCCGGTGGCCATCTCAAAACCTCCATATAGCGAAAGCTGCCATTTATTTTCACTAAACGGAATATCAACATTCCCTAAAAGCACTAGTTTGGCTTCGCCCATAATACCTCCCTGATGTGATAATTTTATATTATCAGCACCAAAAAACAGTTGCATTGGTTGTCCGTTTTTATCTTTTTGCGGAATATCTACTCTACAAAAAACAGTCAGCGTTGTATACTCCGGAGAGAAGACCGCTTTTGTAATTCCGATAGAATATTGAACATTGTTTACCGTATTTCGAATCCCGAGTGGCAATTCTACCAAATCCTGATTTGAGAATTTATCTACCCAACGGTCAGATGCTTCGATTTTTTCGATAGCACTAGAAGCTGCGCCTATTTCTTTTGGCGGTGCAATATCCTGCGCATGAGAAAAAACAACCGAAAGCAGCGTAAATAATAACGATAAATGCAATTTGTAAAACTTTTCCATAAGCGAATTATCTTGTTTTTTTGTAAAATAAAGCATCATAACTTTTTTTAATCTTTAATTCATTCCTTTAATGACCTGCACCTTTTTATTTAATAAAGAGCTGCGTTTTTCAATCATTAATTATTTTTTAAATATTTAAATTCAACTTCATCGCCTTTTACACCTTTAAGTGCCAAATCGTGATAAAACGGAATTAATTTTATTTTTAATTCTTCAATTACTTCTGTATCCGTTTTTTTCTCTTTCATCATTTTAAAGAAGTGACTTAGTTCCTGACTATTAAAATGTGAAAGATTTTCATTTTTAGGAAGTTCATCGGCTGGCGTATTGGCAAGTATCGAAACTTCATTCTGCATCCATCTATGAACTAATAAAGGTTGCAATTTTTTATTTTTTCGGTCTACCAGTTTTAAATAAGAATTATAACTTGCTTTATTCGGCGCGTCTTGCTCGCTTACTCCGTGCATTTTATGTTTATTTACCCTTCCGAGAGCCATTACATAATCATTTTCAAAACCTTGGTCTTTGTTAATCATTTCTTCCTGCAGACTTTTTACAGTTTCCAGGATGTAACCATTATATCTGTCCAGTATGTCATTATTTAAGTCATATGCTTTTAAATAATTTAAAGTCTTTTCCTTAAAACTTTCATCGTCCGGAGTCAGGGTTGCAAGTGTCAGTAAATGTTGCAAATCATCCAAATCTTCTTTTGGAATTGGTTTTAACTTTAGCTGCAGTTCTTCTAATTGTTTTATGATTTGATTTCTGGTTCCTTCATAAGTTTTCTCCTTATGCTTTATTTTCAAAACTGGATCCAGAACTATTTTCTTCTCTTCTTTAGGCTCTTTTTTGGCAGGTAATTTTATTTTATCGAGCGAATATGAGTAATTGAATGTTGCGGTTAAATCATTAAATTTCTTTGCATTAGAACTACTTCTAAACATAGATATGACGCTCAGATTAAGATTGTGTTTATCCAGCAGCATATAACTATTATTGAACTTAACTCCGTATACCGAACTTGAGCTTGTAGTTGCCTGAGAATTATTATACAATACTCCCAAATTTGTATTTAATTTATCTTTAAATAATTTCTTAGAAGCTCCAACCGAAGCTCCAACTGAAGAACTATTATTTTGAGCTACTTCATTACTGGTGTAATTAATAGAACTGTTAAAGGCAATTTTCATTTCCATAATATTAATGGAATGTGCCACATTATAGTTTTGAACGGTACTTGCCTGGCCTCTGCGGATCACTCCGCCTTGTTCGTTTGCCTGGCCTGCAATACTGTAATTTAAATTTAAATTCTGATTCCTCTTTCTGCCAAATGCATACGATACGTTTACATTGGCATTTTGTGATAATTGCTTGTAATCTAACGTATCAGATGGTACTACATTTGGATTGTTTATAAGTTCGAACTGGTCTAATTTCTTGTTTGTATAAGTAGAAAAGTTAGAATAACTACCTGTAATATTAATTTGGTCCGTAACTCTGTAATTCATATTTATGGAACCAACTACACGTTTAGTATCTTGCTTTTTCACTTTTTCGAGATCATCTCTTTGAAATCCTAAACTGGTCGATACTGTAATTTTATCCTGATAAAAAGGACGCGAAAATCGCAATGCGATGTTTTCTAAATCATTATTAAAATATAAGGCTCCCAATGTATTGTAATTAGGATCAATACGTTCATAGGTTATTCCGACTAAACTTTTTTGAATGTTGTAATCAAAATTGACATTTAAGGCATTCAAAAAACTTGTACTTTCTCTGCTGGAAAATAATTTGTCTCTAAGGCTTCCTCCCGAAATTTTTCCTGATCGTGTATCATCTGTGAGGACAGACAATGCATATTCGACACTAAAATTTAAATTTTTTACTAAAGATGTGTTGAATGTCAAACTATTTACAAAGTTTTCTTTTGGTGTGACTCCTTTATCAGTTGTCATATTTAAGGAATTGACATCGTCTTTGGCATAAAATCCAATCCAGCCAATTTTATATCTCTGTTGTTCAAAACCAATTTTTGCACCGTAACCAAAGCGTTGATATACAGGAATTCCGCCCAAGGCTTCTTCTTCTGAAACCGCTTTGAGCAATTGCCCTCCCATTAAACTTATTTTAAACGGACTTCTCGGAGTAAGTTCTAAACCAACTCCTTTAAAAGGAAAACCACTTAATGTGTATGGAGAAAAAGTCATACTTACATTCCCTATATATGCTTTTACCCATTTATATTTGGGCATAATACTTAATCTGTTAAAATCAAATGGTGCTGTATATCCCAGATTATTTCCCTGATTGGTAATACTATAGAATAATGGCACACTAAAGTTAAAAGCGCTAACATTTAAATTCCCGGAAAGCAGATATGTAAAGGGTTCGCGTGTATTATCCATATTAGATTTATAATATATCATATTCGCGTTTACATTACCTGTAACTTTAAAATTCGGTTTATAAAAATTCTCTAAGTCTACATCCTGAGCATATCCTTTCCTGCAAAAACAACAGGCAAAAACAATGCATAACCAGAACAAGATCTTCTTATTTTCAATCTTCATTTTTGGTTATTGTTTTTGTACTTTGATATCACATAGAATATAAGAGCTTGTTCCGTTCTTTATCATGCTTTTAATTTTGATGGCTCCTTTTCGTCCGTCTTGTGTTTTAAATAAAATAATTCTTGGATATGTAAAACCAAATTCCTGCGCTCCTGAAGCAGTATAGTTTATATTTAATGATTTTATCTGAGTGTCATTTACCATAGCATCAAATTGCGCTTCGGTAAAGTTTAAACCACAATTGCATAAGCTTTGAGAATTTATAAAAACGGTGCTTTGTGCATTTTCTAATTCTAAAAAACCATAATTATTTGCCTGATCCGGTGATATAAATTTATTGTACGTAAAATTGCTGTTAAGCCCCTGAAAAACAATATCTATTAAACCACTGTTGTCATCATTAATTTCGTTTGCTTTATACACCTTTCGTGTTACTGTAGAGAACATTGCACCAATATTGTTATTGTTATGTGCTGAATTTATTCCGAGTTTAATATCGGTCAAAATACGCAAATTGGTATCTGGTAAAACTGTGATAGTTGATTTAAAAATCTCACTTGTTTTATCGTTAAAAGCTTCTAAAATAACTTCATGATTACCGGCATTTGTAAAAGTAACAGTCGGATTCTCTTCTGTTGAAGTAGCCGGGTTTCCACCTTCAAAACTCCATTTATAACTTGTTGCGCTAATAGATTTGTTGGTAAAATCTATTGTCACCGGAGCTTCGTAATCATCATCTTCAAACTTTGGTTCATATGAAAAAAGGCTCACTAAATATGGAGATACCGTTACTGTCTGAGTTAATTTATCTGATTCAAAACCATTAGAAACTATCAATGTTATAGTATGATCGCCTGGCGTTGTAAATACAACATTTGGAGGCGTTTTTCCTGTAAAGGTGGCTGGAGCTCCATCCTGAAATTCCCATTTGAAAGTCAATCCTTCTCCCGGAGTTGTATTCTTTAAAATTACCTCTACCGGAGAATAATTGCTTTTTATAATTTCGTGAGAAAACTCAATCTTAATTCCATCTTTTATTATTAACGTTTTAGTAAATTCATTGCGCTCACCGTCTGCATTTGTAGCTACTAATGTTATTGTATAAGTTCCTTGTTTGTTATATAATATTTCGCCAGGGTTTTTTAATGATGAACTTGACGGATTTCCTCCTTCAAATGTCCATTCATATTTATCTGCGCCAGTGGTACCATTATTTATTTTTACAATAACAGGAATTGACTCATCTTCATTAACAAAAGAAGTCGTGAAATCACCTTCTATGGCTATAGAAGTTTCCTGATAACAGGACGTAATAAAAATTAATAATAGGAATAGTAAAGTTTTTTTCATTTAATTTTTTTCTAACACAATCAATTAATTTCTTTTATTCGAATATTGACTTCCTAAAGTATAGCCATTACCAATTAAGGTTCGTACAATATTCATAGCTGTAATATCTTTGCTCATTCTGTATCCTGTCGGATTACCTCTGTTATCAAAAGTTGCCTTGAAAACCTTGTTGTCATACGTAATTAATTCCTGATTCAAAAATTTATCATACTCTGAATAATGACCTCCTTTGGCAAACCAGGTTGCTACTAACACATTATCCAAATCTCCAACTTCATATTTTAGTTCGCCATTTGCAGATGGCGATGTCATTTTGATATAACCAATTACTTTATCGTCTGGATCAGGATTTTGTGCTTTTATACTATAAATAACCCCATTGTCATCAATTGCCAATTCATAAGAATCAGCTACCTTATTTGCATTTTCAACATCATTTTGAACTCCAAGACGTTTTACAGAAATTCCTGTTGATTCTCCGTTAATAAAATTATTTATTGCTTCAATATTCAAACCTTGAGCCGTGATATAATTTCGATCTAATAATTCGTAAATAATACTTCTGTCATAATTAAAAGCACTAAATTTTCTACTTTTGCA
>SEBM01000676.1 GCA_004296145.1 Flavobacterium sp. | reverse complement strand
GTCTTAAACATACTTACAACTATAAAGACTTTTCTGACTCACGACTAATTCACTTACGACTAAAAGACTTTCTGACTTACAACTAAAAAGACTTACGACTTAAATAAATTACCACTTCATTTCCCCGGTGTTCACTTTTGCACCAATTTGCAAACCTGTTTCAAAGGTTAAGGTTGGATATTTTGCTTTAATGGTTTTAATGAGTTCTTCTGAAGTTTTGTTGGTTTTTAAGGCTTCTTCGTAAAACTGAATGTATTTTTTGGTGTGATTTACCGCCTTTGAACTAAACTCCGAATCAGAATTGGCGTGCGCAGGAATGACAATTTCTGGGTTCAAAGTTTCAATTTTATCTAGAACTGAAATCCAATTTTTTCTGGCTTCGGTGGTTTGTGCATCTGCCATCCAAAGGTTAAAAGTAGTTCCAAAAACGTTGATTCCGCCCACAACTGCTTTGGCTGATGGAATCCATACGAAAGTTTTGGTAGGAAATTCTTCCAAGCCTATAATTTCTAATTTTTCGCCTTCCAAATCAATGCTGTTTCCTTTCAAAACCTGTGGCAAAATGGCGTTTGATGTAATGTTTTTACCTAAACGCTCACCCCAAACTTCCAGTTTTTTCTGTGCTGTTGCTTTGATGTGTTCCACCGTTTCAGGAGAAGCGTAAGCCGTAACTTCCGGAAAATATTTTTTGAATACTTCTAAACCGAAATAAAAATCGGGGTCGCCGTGAGAAACATAAATGGTTTTTAAAATTTTCCCTGAATTTTTAATTTCTTTTGCCACGATTTCGGCATCTGCCAAAGTAAATTGAGCGTCAATCAATACCGCATCTGTTTTGCCAGAAACTATGGTTGATGCTACGCCAAAACTATTTTCTGATGCGTTGTAAACTTTTAGGTTTAAATTTTTTGTTTCCAGTGTTTTGAAAATTTGTGCTTGTGATTCCATTGTTGTTAAAATTGAAGTTGTAATTAATATTGATTTTAAAATGTTCATTATTTTATTTGTTTAAAATGATGATGCAAAATTGCGATACCATTTATTCAAAAACATTGAACAAGTTCAATAAATGGATTTCAACCTATTTTTTGCCTGCAATTTTCTTTCTGATTTTACTCAGAAATTCGTGACTGATGCCCAAATAAGCAGCGATTTGTAGGTTGGTTAACCTTTGGAAGAGTTGCGGATATTTTTCAATAAAATCGATATATCGTTGATCGGCAGTTTTACTCAAATTATCTATCATTCTGCGTTGCAAAGCAATATGTGTTTTTTGGGTCATTACCCTAAATAATTTTTCAATTTTTTGGAAATTATTGTAGGCCAGTTCTTTGTCTTTTTTTGAAATCAGTAAAACTTCACTATCTTCAATGGCTTCAATAAATAATTTTGAAGGAATTTCGTTTGTAAAACTATCCATATCTGTAATCCACCAATTTTCCGGTGCAAAATACAGGATCTGTTCAAAACCATTTTGGTCAATATGATACACTCTGAAAAGACCTTTAGTTACAAAACCTTCAAATTTGCAAAGTTCTCCTTCTCGTAATAAAAATGTCTTTTTCTTCACCACTTTATTTTGAAACAGATCACAAAACTCTGTCAATTCCTTCTCCGTAAGAGTAACGTGTTTTACTATATTTAATTTGAGAATTTCTGTCATATGGTGAGGTTGTTTAAAATGGTCAATAAGTTTTTGGGATTTGTGTTCTGGTGGCAAATGCTAGTTGGACGAAGTCAAATCTAAGTACAAAAGTCTAAATTATTACTTAAGTTCAATTGAAAAACGACTGTTGGGTTTTCTCATCAACACGCTTGATACAAACCTTTTTTATTGCTGTTTTACCTCTTATTAATTATTTACCAAAATTTCCACCAGGGAGATTTGGTTTTAATTTCTTGATTTTAAGGTTTTAATTTTTTTAAAATAACACTACTTAGTCACATCCAAAATTAGACGACTTTGCTATACCTTAAGCCTTTGTAAATTTATAAAACATTAGTGTAAAAAATGATATTGAATGA
>SEBM01000675.1 GCA_004296145.1 Flavobacterium sp. | reverse complement strand
GTTGATTATTGGTTTTTATTATATAGTTTTGAAACGTTTAAAAAAATAAAAAATAAAGAATTATGAAAATTAAAATTTTCTTAAGTACATTAGCTTTTTCATTAGTTATGGTCGCTTGTAGTGAAAGAACAGAAGGAGAAATTACAGCAAATAATTATCAAGCAAATAGTGCTCAATCTCTAAGTAAGGTAGACAAAGCTAGCGTTTCTTTTACTTTCAGATTAGGGAGAGTTTCTAAAAATTGTGGAGGTTTTGGAGTTTGTGAATTGTCTGCTTTAGGTGTAACGATTGTCGAGGGACCTGTAAAAATTACAGTAACCCACAATTTGGATTCTGAAACACCAGATTTTGCGTTGAAGGGATCGTATGAACTTAATTCCGCAGAACAACTTGATGGACTTGATGATACGACATTTTATGTTGATCAGGATTTCTATTCTTCAGATCAGGATGGTGTTAAATATGTATTTCATAAAGGAGAGTATACTTATGATCCTACAATAGGAAAGTTCGGGGGTTATGCAATTCAGGTAACTACACTATAATATAAATTGTTAACGTTATATTTTGGAAAAGTTGATTTTTTTTGAAAAAGCTAAGTTTTTTGTTGCTTTACTTTTGTTTTGTTTTGTAACAGGCTTTTCTCAGAAACCTATTGAGAAATGCAAACTTTCTCAATCGCATTACGAAAACATTTATTCCGTAACGTCTGAGGATGTGAAATGTCTTGCTCAAAATTCTGACCAACCCAACACGCTTTTTTTTACTTTTGGGAGTTGGTGTACGCCTTGTATCTATCATATACCCACTTTTTTTGTAATTAAGAAATTTTATAATGTTGATCTTTATGTATTGCTTGTCGATCCAGAAAATCATAATTTAACAAAGCAAGCAAGAGATATGGTTTTGGAGGCTTATCCTGATGCGAAAATTCTTGTCATTAAAGATATAGAAGGTCGAGGAAAATCCAAAAAGTACAAGGATTTTCTTACAAAGATAACTCCTGCACAATTTGAGAACATTGATGACATGTCAAAATTTATTGTATTGAACAAAAAAGGAGAGGTACAATTAGTAACTAACTATCAAGACTCCAAAAATGATCCTGATTGGAAAGATGATAAACCAATGGTGAAAAGGATTGTTTTGCCCTTATTAGAGAAGAAAGAAACAACTAAAGAATAACGTCAATATTAAAAAATTGAAGAAAATAAAAGTCCGTCTCACAATTGTGAAACGGACTTTTTTATGATTTATCTCGACCTCCTTTTTAGAGAAAATTGCTTTAATCTTTGCCCTAAAATCGTCAGTATAATCTCCAGTTTTAAACTTTAATATTTTTACCTCTGTTTCAGCGCCACTTCCTTTAATATTACAAAGCGCAATATCTAAACCATCCATTGATGTTCCGCTCATTAAGCCAATAATCAGGCGCTCAGCCTTATTCGTTTTCTCGTAGAGTTTTTGTATTTGAAGATTCATAACAGATTGATTTTTATTGAAAAACGAGCAAACGTTTGTTTGGTACTTAAAGCTAATATTATTGAATTACTTGCAATAAAAGTAAAAAACCTTTAGTAAATACCGACCATATGTTGTTATATTTACTGCTCCGTACATTAAAAACCATAACAAAAAATGGCAAGATTAAATCTACTGGAGGAGACACGCTTCGAAAAACTCCCTGTGAGCGTGTTCGAAAATCCAAAAATTGCTTCTGTAAATGTTGCGCAACGCATTGCAGGTCTTATCAAGACAAAACAAGCAAACAACACACCTGCCGTACTGGGCTTAGCAACAGG
Organism: Flavobacterium sp.; assembly: GCA_004296145.1. GTDB lineage: Bacteria > Bacteroidota > Bacteroidia > Flavobacteriales > Flavobacteriaceae > Flavobacterium. The sequence goes on along the minus strand of SEBM01000675.1, from coordinate 232 downwards.
TGTTACCCCAATTGCAGTTTACGCCGAACTGGTTAGACTGCATAAAGAAGAGGGTTTAAGTTTTAAAAATGTAATTACTTTTAATTTGGATGAGTATTATCCAATGCAGCCAAATGCGGCGCAAAGTTATGTTACGTTTATGAACGAGAACCTTTTCGATCATATCGACATCGATAAAAATAACGTACACATTCCTGATGGAACTTTAGCGTTAGAAGACATTCCTGCTTTT
>SEBM01000674.1 GCA_004296145.1 Flavobacterium sp. | reverse complement strand
GCACAACACACAAATAATAATTTGAAAAACTAATTGGATGTTAATAAATACTAGGAATATATAATGGGTGAAAAATTTGGTATAAACATTTCGGGATACATAAATAAAGCTTTCGGTTTAGGAGTTGCAGTACGTGCAAATATTAATTCAGTAAAAGCCTCAGAAATTCCATATTCAATAAATGACTTTAACATTAAAATTTCTAACAGTATTGGAAGTGTTTCCTCTAATTTTGAGTTTTCTGAAGAAAATCCATATAATATAAACTTAGTACAAATAAACCCTGATAAGCTAAACGAAGTATTCGCAACCGTTTCTACAAAATATTTTCAAAATAAATATAATATTGCATTTTGGGCATGGGAATTAGAAAATTTCCCTGATGAATCAAAATCATTTCTTTCATTATTCCATGAAATTTGGGTTCCAAGTAATTTCTGTACAGAGGCAATATCAAAGGTTTCTCATAAACCCGTAATTAAAATCATGCATTCCATTAGCATTGATAGCGTACCATATACAAGAAAAGATTTTAATTTACCCGAAGACAAGTTTATTTTTATGACGATGTTTGATTATCATAGTTCAATGGAAAGGAAAAATCCCATTGCCACAATTGATAGTTATGAAAAGACATTCGGGACAAATCATACGGATACTATTCTTATAATAAAAACATCAATAAGCACAGAATTTCCAGAACAAAAGCAAAAATTGATTGAAAGAGTAGGACAAAATGAAAGTATTATTATCGTTGAGGAGTTACTAGATCAAGAAAGGCTGTATAGTCTTATGAATTGTTGTGATTGCTTTGTCTCCTTACATCGTTCAGAAGGCTTTGGATTAACGATGGCTGAAGCAATGTATTTAGGAAAACCTGTAATAGCAACTGCTTATTCGGCAAATATTGAATTTATGAATATCAATAATTCTTTCCTGGTAAAATACAATTTGATTAAAACTAAAGATCAATACTATTCTAGTTCCAATGAAGATATTTGGGCAGATCCAGATATTGAACATGCTTCAGAACACATGACTTTTGTTTACCAAAACAAAGCGTTGTCATTAATTATAGCAAATAAGGGAAAAGAAGATGTAAATTTTTTTTTATCCCCAAAAAAGATTGGTAAAAAAATAAAACAAAGGTTAGAAATCATTAACGATGAAATATTTCCAAAATTATCAGAAGATGTATCAAACGAACAGTCTCTTTTAAAACTTGAAATTAAATTTTTGAAGGAAAAATTAGATATGGTAAAAAAATTAAATGTCGTACAGTGGAAAATAAAATTTAAAAACCTACAAAATAAAATCTCAGGAAAAAAAAGAAAGTATTTCTGGGAATGAGTTTGGCTTTATAGCTTGCTATAAAAGTCATTCTGTCGGGATTGCTTATCTATATCTTTCTCATGCATCAAACAAAAACTAACATCATCTTTTGGTAAAAAATCGATTTTTTTAAATCCGAATAGAACTTCATGAACCTTATTTTTCCAAAAAATATTGTGATTCAGTTTTAATATTCTTTGCTGATAATCTGGAAAATTAATATATCCGTTTTCATCAATTTTCCAACTCCATTTTTGCAAATCATCGTCCGTAATTCCTTTTACTATATTTATTCTAGGAACAAAAAACACATCACACTTATATCTACTTGAAAGATATTTCTTAAGATTTTTTATTAGTTCATTATTCGGGATTTCATCTGCATCAATCTGAAACAAATAATCTTTTGTTGCGGCAGTTATAAGGTTATTTTTAAAGGTCGCAAAATCACCATTTAATTTAGATTTGATGTGAATTATTTTGTTTTGATAACTTTCCAACAGCTTAGACACAGCCAAGCTTTCGTGAGTAATATCTTGCAAAACAATTACTTCATCTTTATCATCTATTAATGGTAGTAAAGTATTTAGTAGCTCAGACAGCTCACTTTCTTCATTACAAACAGTAATACCATAGCTAATTTTTACAGGTAAAAAAGAATGAAAAAGATTTTTTATTTTTTTGAAACTCATATGTTTTTTATA